>NZ_JAHVCI010000031.1:0-49541 GCF_019265565.1 Cellulomonas sp. PS-H5 | reverse complement strand
CTGCGGCGCGCGCTCGACGCGACCGCAGCCGACGAGGGGTGGCCCGCGCCGTGAGCCGGCGCCCGCGGCGCGCGGTCCGGCCGCGCGCCGCGGGCGCTGCCCCGCCCTGTGCTGCCGGCGATACCCGGCCCCGTGCCGAGGGCGGTACCCGGCCCTGTGCCGAGGGCGGTACCCGGCCCCTTGCCGCGGGCGATGCCCGGCCCCGTGCCGCGGGCGATGCCCGGCCCCGTGCCGCGGGTGCCGCTCGGGCCACACGTCGCGGTGCTCGGCGCGTGCCGCGGCGCGATGCCCAGCCGCAGGTCACCGCCCCGGCGGGGCTACGATCACGGCAGGGACCTGGAGCACCCCGGAACGCGCGGCGGCCGTCGTCGTCGCACCGCCCGGACCTCGCCCTCGACGACCAGGAGAGGTGAGCGGATGACCCGGGGCCGGCTGCGCGTGCTGCTCGGGGCGGCGCCCGGCGTAGGCAAGACCTACGCCATGCTCGAGGCGGGCCGCGACCTGCGCGCCGACGGCCGCGACGTGGTCGTCGCGGTCGTCGAGACCCACGGGCGTGCCGCCACGGCCGCGCTGGTGGAGGGCCTGGAGGTCGTGCCGCGCGCCCGCGTCGAGCACCGCGGCATCGCGCTCACCGAGCTCGACCTCGACGCGGTGCTCGCCCGCCGCCCGCAGGTCGCGCTCGTCGACGAGTACGCCCACACGAACGCCCCCGGCTCCCGCAACGACAAGCGCTGGCAGGACGTCGCGGAGCTCCTCGTCGCCGGCATCGACGTGCTGACGACGGTGAACATCCAGCACATCGCGTCGCTCAACGACGTCGTCCGCACCATCACCGGCGTCCCGCAGCGGGAGACCGTCCCCGACGCGGTCCTCCGGGCGGCCGACCAGATCGAGCTCGTCGACCTGGCCCCGCAGTCCCTGCGCGACCGTCTCGCCGAGGGCAACGTCTACCCGGCGGAGCGCGTCGACGCGGCGCTGTCGAACTACTTCCGGCTCGGCAACCTCACTGCGCTGCGCGAGCTCGCGCTGCTGTGGCTCGCCGACGAGGTCGACTCCGCGCTGCGCTCCTACCGCGCCGAGCACGCCATCGAGGCGCCGTGGGAGGCGCGCGAGCGCGTCGTCGTCGCCCTGACCGGCGGGCCCGAGGGGGAGACGCTGCTGCGCCGCGGCGCCCGGATCGCGGCCCGGTCGGCCGGAGGCGAGCTGCTGGCCGTGCACGTGAGTGCCCAGACCGGCCTGCGGGACACCGACCCCGGGGCGCTCGCGGCCCAGGCGGCGCTCGCCGAGCAGCTCGGTGGCACCTACCACCAGGTGGTGGGGGAGGACGTCCCGACCGCGCTGGTCGAGTTCGCCCGCGCGCAGGACGCGACCCAGCTCGTCATCGGGCTGAGCAGGCGCGGCTGGCTGAAGGCCGCGCTCACCGGCCCGGGCATCGGCGCCACGGTGATCCGGCAGGCCGGGCCCATCGACGTGCACATCGTCAACCACGCGGCGGCGGCCGGCGCGCGGCTGCCGCTGCCCCGGGTGACGGGCGCCCTGACCGTCCGACGGCGCCTGCTCGGGTTCGCGCTGTGCGTGCTGCTCGGCCCGCTGCTCACCTGGTGGCTGGTCACCGCCAAGAGCGTCGACTCGCTCGCCAGCGACGTGCTCGCGTACCAGCTGCTGGTCGTGGTGATCGCCCTGGTCGGCGGCCTGTGGCCCGCGCTGCTGACCGCTTTGCTGTCAGGGCTGACGCTGAACTACCTGTTCGTCGCGCCGACCCACACCATCACCGTCAGCGAACCCGTGCACGCCCTCGCCCTGGCCCTGTACGTGGTCAACGGCGCGCTGGTCGCCGCGGTGGTCGACCTCGCCGCGCGCCGCACCCGCGCCGCGCACCGCGCGCGGGCGGAGTCCGAGCTGCTCGCCACGGTGGCCGGCGGGGTGCTGCGCGGCCAGGACGCGCTCGGCGCCCTGATCGAGCGCGCGCGGGAGGCCTTCGGCCTGGCGGGCGTGCGGCTGCGCGCGGACGACGAGGTGCTCGCGGAGTCGGGCACCGTCCGGCCGGGCTCGCCGCACGTCCCCGTGGACGAGCACACGGTGCTGGACCTCGACCGCGGCGACGGCGTCCCGCGCGGCACCGACTCCGACGTGCCGGACGTCGACGGCGCGGACAACCGCCTGCTCGGCGTCGTCGTCGCCCAGGTCGCCGCCGCCCTCGAGCACCAGCGGCTGAGCCGCACCGCCGACGCGATCGGCCCGCTGCGGGAGACCGACCAGGTGCGCAGCGCGCTGCTCTCCGCGGTCAGCCACGACCTGCGCCGCCCGCTCACGGCCGCCACGACCGCCGTCGGCAGCCTGCGGTCCAGCGACGTCGACTGGTCGCCCGCCGACCGCGAGGAGCTCCTCGCGACCGCGGACGAGAGCCTGGCGACCCTGACCGGCCTGGTCACCGACCTGCTGGACGTCAGCCGGCTGCAGGCGGGCGTGCTCGGCGTCTCGGTGCGCCCGACCGACGTCGACGACGTGATCCTGCCCGCGCTCGACGAGCTGGCCCTCGGGCCCGACGAGGTGCACCTGGAGCTCGACCCCGCCCTCCCGCCCGTGCAGGCCGACCCCGCGCTGCTGCGCCGGGTGATCGTCAACGTCCTCGCCAACGCCGTGCACGCGAGCCCCGCGGGCGTGCCGGTGCGGGTGCAGACCAGCGCGTTCGCCGACCGGGTCGAGATCCGCGTCGTCGACCACGGGCCCGGCGTCCCCGCAGACCGGCGGGCGGACCTGTTCGTGCCGTTCCAGCGGCTCGGCGACACGGACAACGCGACCGGCCTCGGCCTCGGTCTGGCGCTCTCGCGCGGGTTCGCCGAAGGCATGGGCGGCACGCTCGGGCCGGAGGACACGCCCGGCGGCGGGCTGACCATGGTGATCGCGCTGCGCCAGGCCGGCGCCGCGCCCGACCCGGGGGAGCGCGCGGCGTGAAGATCCTCATCGCGGACGACGACCCGCAGATCCTGCGGGCCCTGCGCATCACGTTGCGAGCCCGCGGCTACGAGATCCTCGTCGCCACCGACGGCGTGTCGGCGCTGAACCAGGCCATCGAGCACAAGCCCGACCTGTACCTCATCGACCTCGGCATGCCGCACCTCGACGGCGTGGAGGTCATCCAGGGGCTCCGCGGCTGGACGACGGCGCCGGTCCTCGTGCTGTCCGGGCGCACGGGCTCCGCCGACAAGGTCGAGGCGCTGGACGCGGGCGCCGACGACTACGTGACCAAGCCGTTCGGGGTCGACGAGCTGCTGGCCCGGATCCGCGCCCTCACCCGCCGCGCCTCGGGTGGCCCCGACGCCGAGCCGCTGGTCCGCATCGGCGACGTCACCGTCGACCTCACCGCCACCACCGTGACCCGCGACGGCACCCCGCCCGAGCCGGTGCGGCTCACCCCGACGGAGTGGCGGATCCTCGAGGTGCTCGTGCGCAACGCCGGCCGCCTGGTCACCCGGCAGACCCTGCTCTCCGACATCTGGGGCTCCGAGCACATCACCGACACCGGGTACCTGCGGCTGTACCTGTCGCAGCTGCGCAAGAAGCTCGAGCCGGACCCGGCCGCGCCGCGGTACCTGCTGACGGAGCCGGGCATGGGCTACCGCTTCGACCCGACGGGCGGCAGCGGCGTCTCCGCGGAGTGACGCCTCGGGGCGGTCACGGCCGGCGTCGCAGCTCGGCCTGTACCCGTGACTCCTGGGTCACCCAGTCCGCGAGGTCGCGGTCGATCATCCGCAGCACGAGCAGATACGCGTCCAGCCCGTCCCGCACGCTGATCCGTGGCTGCCTGGACTGCGCCCGGCCGGGCAGCGGTACGCCGTTCACGAGCGGCTCGTGGTGGGCCGCACGGTTCCGCAGCGCCTGGGTGGTCCTCAGCTTGTCGTGCGTCCAGGTGCGGGTGAAGCGGCCACCGCTCGCCGCGGCCTCGGTGCGACCGCCGGGGAACGCTCTCGCCAGGCCGCCGCGCCAGAGGTCCTCGTAGCTGACGGACCACTGCTGGGGCTCGCGCCCGACAGTCCCGCCGGAGTCGAGCAGGTCGACCCAGAACCCGAACATGAGCTGGGCCACGACACGACCCGGGGTGCGGCGCGACCGGGGCAGGTCCCGCCAGGCCACCGCCAGCTTGTGGCGGGATCGGTCGTCGAAGCCGATGTCCCGGGTGTACCAGCGCGCACCGTGCATCTCGGTCAGAGCGCCGTCGAGCGCGTTGCGCACCGCGACCTCCACGATCGCGATGTCCGCGAGCACGGCCGATGCGACGTCGCGATCCCAGACGTACAGCGCCCGAGCCCGCTCGCGGTCGCCGCCGCCTGCGCGAAGGTAGGTGGTGAACCGGTCGGCCGAGATCGCACGGTCCAGCGCGACCGAGTGCTGCGGTTGCACCGAGGGCTCCCCTCACGACGAGCGGCGACTACAGTGGTGGCGTACTCCCCGGACCCGCCTCTCTGGACTCGAGCCATGACGCGGCCGGGGTTCTTCATGTCCGGGCTGGGGCGTCTCCCATCGTGCTCGGTCTCACCGGCACCTAGGCGCGAGCGTCATACGCACTCCGGGTGACCTCCGCGTCCCGTAACGCGCCCGGACGGGTGGCGTCACCGCTCGTCCGGCTGACCCCGGTGGCGGCGCCGACGCCGCGCTGGTAGCCGCGGACCGGTCGGCCCCCGTCCGCGATGTGAACGCGCACACCGCTGACCTGCGGTTCTGTCCGCTCTCGGGTGGTACTTGCCGATCTGTCCGATTTCTGTATAGTTCTCCTCGTTGAGCGACAACGGCAAACCCGCTGCAAGGCGGGGACGCAAAGCCACGGGTCCCATGGGGACAGCCGGGCTACCGAACCGACTAGGAGTCACCATGACGTACCCCCTCGAGGCCCAGCTCCCGACCCAGGCCTCCGCCTCCCTGCTCACGCCGGGTGAGGTCGCGGTCATGTTCCGGGTCGACCCGAAGACGGTCACCCGCTGGGCCCAGGCCGGCAAGCTCTCCGCCGTCCGCACCCTCGGCGGCCACCGCCGGTTCCTCGAGTCCGAGGTCATGGAGCTGCTCGGCGGCGTGCCGCAGCAGGCCGGCCGCCTCTGAGGCGCAGCACCCCGCAGCATCGCGAACGGGCCCCCGAGCACACGCTCGGGGGCTCGTTCCGCGTTCCGGGGTACCGCGCGCCCGCGCCTGGACCTCAGCCCGGCAGCGGGTCGAGCACCGTCGCCAGGACCGCGCGGCGGACGTCCGCCACCGGCCGGTCGGGCTGGAACGCCAGCCACTCCAGCCCGGCGACGAGCGTCGCCCC
Organism: Cellulomonas sp. PS-H5; assembly: GCF_019265565.1. Lineage (NCBI taxonomy): Bacteria > Bacillati > Actinomycetota > Actinomycetes > Micrococcales > Cellulomonadaceae > Cellulomonas > Cellulomonas sp. PS-H5. The sequence goes on along the minus strand of NZ_JAHVCI010000031.1, from coordinate 44,242 downwards.
GAACATCGCCGCGGCGGTGAGCGAGGGGTCCCGGTGCGGCCAGGACGCCTCGACGACCTCGGCGAACACGGCGAACGACTCGTTGCGCACCTGCCGGATCGAGTCCTGCCAGTCGCGCCCGGTGCGGAACACCTCGGCCACCAGCACCTTGGCGAAGTCGGGGTGGCCCTGGATCTGCGCGAGCAGCTCGTGCACCAGCGCGCCGACCGCGTCCCGGCCCTCGCGCCCCTCGGCCGCGCCGCGGAGCGCGGTGGTCAGCGCCTGCTGGCCCTCGGTGAGCACGGTCTCGAACAGCGCGCCCTTGGACCCGAAGTTGTAGTAGACGCTGCCCTTGGCGACGCCGGCCCGGTCGGCGATGTCGTCGACCGAGGTGGCGGAGAACCCGCGGTCCGCGATCAGCGCGACGGTCGCCGTGATGATCGCCCGGCGGGTGTCGCGCCGGCCGGGGCCGGGGGAGTCGACGGCCCCGGAGGGCGCGGGGACGGCGTCGGCGGCGGCTGGCATGGGACCCAGCCTCTCAGATCGACAGGGCGGGGTGCAGGCGGGACAGCGTCCACGTGCGCTGCCGGGCCGCCCGCCACGAGGTGATCGCGAGCGAGCCGAGCAGGAACGCCGCCAGCGCCGCGACCGAGGTCCACAGCCGCGCGTCGGTGCCGCCGGTGGTGAGCTCGCGCAGGCCGGTGACGGCGTAGGTCATCGGCAGCGCGGGGTGCAGCGCCCGGAAGAACGCGGGCGTGGTCTCGACCGGGTAGGTGCCGGACGCGGCCGTGAGCTGCAGCATGAGCAGGGCGATGATCGCGACCTTGCCCGCCGCCGCGCCCAGCACCGCGATCAGCATCTGCTGCACCGCCAGGAACGCGCCCGCGACCAGCACCGTGAACGCGGCGGTGCCCAGGGCGGTCGACCAGCCGAGGCCGAGCCCGAAGTGCACGACGGTCAGCAGGATCACGACCTGGCCGACGCCGATCGCCAGCGCGGGCAGGTAGCCGGCGAGCGCGATCCGCCAGCCGCGGGCGGGGGTCGCGAGGCCGCGCGGCGGCAGCGGGCGGAGCAGCAGCCACGTGATCAGCCCGCCGACGAACAGCGCGAGCGGCACGAAGAACGGCGCGAAGCCCTCGCCGTAGCCGTCGGCCGCGGCGACGTCGGTGCTCGACAGTCCGACGGGGGTGCTCAGGGCGCTCGCCCGGTCGGACCGGGTGGCGTCGGAGTCGTCCGGGATCTGCGCGGCGCCGTCGGCCAGCTTGTCGGCGAGCTCCTGACTGCCGTCGCCGAGCTGGTCGGAGCCGTCGGCGACCTGGGTCGCGCCCGAGGCGAGGGTGCCGGTGCCGGACGCGAGGTCGGCGGCGCCGGAGGCGAGCGTCTGCGCGCCGGAGTCGAGGTCGGACGCACCGGAGGCGAGGGTGCCCGCGCCGCCCGCGAGGTCGGACGCGCCGGCGGCGACCTGCGCGGTGCCGGACGCGAGGGTGCCGGCACCGGACGCGAGCTCGGCCGTCGACGAGGACAGCGTGCCGAGGCCGGACGACAGGGCGGCGGAGCCGTCGCGGAGGTCGTGGGCGCCGGTCACGAGCGCCCGGAGGTCGGCCGCGGCCTTCGCTTGGCCGTCGGCGGTCGTGGGCAGGCCGAGGTCGGCGAGGGTCGTCTGCATCGCCTGGAGCTGGGCCTGGATCCGCTGCGCGGCGTCGGTGTCGCCCGCGGCGGCCTGCTCCTGCGCGAGCGCGGTCAGGTTCGTGGCGACGGACCCGAGCCCCGTGCTCGCGCCGGACAGGCGGCCCAGGGTCGTGGCCGCCTTGTCGACGCCGTCGCTCAGCTGCTGCGCGCCCGCCGCCAGCAGCCCCGACTTCGTCGACGCGTCGGACGCGCCCGCGGCCAGCCGCTGCGCGCCGTCCGCCAGGTCCGCCGCGCCCGACGCCGCGGTGCTCGCGCCCGACGACAGCGTGCCCGCGCCGGTCGCCAGCGTCGCCGCCCCGGAGTCCAGCCGGCCCGCGCCGCTCGCGAGGTCCGCGGCGCCCGACGAGAGCCGGGCCGCGCCGTCGGCGGCCGAGGTGGCCCCGTCGGCGACCTGGTGCGCTCCGGACGACAGGTCGCCGCTCGCGGCGGTGAGCGTCAGGGCGCCGTCGGACGCCTGGGCGAAGCCGTCGCGCGCCGAGCCGAGCCCGACGAGCACCTGGTCCGCGGCCTGCTCGCCGATGGTGGCGGACACCGCGGCGCGGATCTGCGTCATCGCGCTGCGGCCCAGGGTCGAGGCCAGGTAGGAGTTGGCGTCGTTGTAGGTGACGTCGATCTCCGCGGACGTGGGGGCGTCGCCGCCGATCGACGCGATGTCGGTCGAGAAGTCCCCGGGCAGCGTGACCGCGAAGTAGTACGTGCCGTCGGTGACGCCCGCGGCGGCCTCGTCGGCGTCGACCTGCCGCCAGTCGAGGGCGTCGGAGTCGAGGAGCTCGTCGACGACGTCGTCGCCGGCGTGCAGCGGCTCGCCGTCCCGGGTCGCGCCCTCGTCGGCGTTCACCAGGGCGACCGGCAGCCGGTCGAGGTTGCCGGTCGGGTCCCAGTAGGCCCAGAGGTAGAGCGCGCCGTAGAGCAGCGGGATGGCGAGCATCGCCACGACGGCGAGCTTCGGCAGCACGCCGCGGCGGAACCGGCGCAGCTCGGTGCCGGTCGACAGGGAGGAGAGCATCGGGGGTCCTCGGGAAGGAGAAGCGGGAGGGTTCAGGCGGCGGGCACGGCGTGCGGGCCGGTGGCGAGGTTCACGACCTCGGGGACGGCCCACCAGCGCATCCGGGCGACCTCGTCCAGCGAGGCGACCGACGCGATCACGGTGGTGCCGGCGGCGGCGAGCGCCTCGAGCCGGGTCCAGACCGTCTGCCGGCGGCCGGAGTCGTGCACCTGGTCGACGTCGTCGACGACGAGCAGCTCGGGCTCCTGGGCCAGGGCGAGGGTGACCCGCAGCAGCATCGCGTCGACCTCGTCCAGGTCCCAGATCACGGTCTGCACGCGGGGGAGCGGGCGCTCGCCGAACACCGGCCCGGCCAGGTCGGCGAACCGCTCCTGGGAGACGCGGCCGGTCCAGCGGTACCAGGGCGACAGCCAGGCGAGCCGCTCGCGGACGACGTCGCCGACCGTCACGGAGTCGTCGAGCTCGTCGACCCCGGCGAAGCCGGCGACGGCGGCGCGGCGCTGCACGACGGACCGGCGGCGGGGCAGGTCCTCGCCGAGCACGGTGAGCTCGGAGCCGCGGTCGGGGACCATCCGGCCGGCGAGCGTGAGCAGCAGGCTGGACCGGCCGGCGCCCTGCGGGCCCTGGACGACGGTGAGCGCGCCGGTCGGCAGGTCGAGGTCGACCGGGCCGTAGACGGGGCCACGGGTGCCGGTGAGCACCAGCCCACGGGCGCGGACGGCAGGTGGGGGCGGAGTGGGCGCGACCTCGGCGTCCTGCGCCTCGGCCTCGGCGCGGGCGTCGGGCCGGGTGTCGGCCTGCGCCTCGGCGTGCGGGTGCGCGGCCTCGTGCAGGTCGACGTCCGGCCGGGCGGCCTCCGCCTGGGCGACGTCGGTAATCGCCACGTGCGGGTGCGCGACGCGCGGCTGCTCGACCTCGCGGGTCGGGGTGGGCTCCGAAGACACTGTCGCCTCTGATCGTTTCGCACTGACTGGTCAGTACAAAGATAGGACGACTACCGGGCGGCGTCACGCCGAGACCGGCGTCTCGCGCGTCACACCGCGCCCGGCACGGGCGGCGGCAGGCCGGCGGCGCGACGACCGGTGTCCGACGACCGGAGCCCGACGGCCATGTCCGATCGCCGCTGGACTCCGACCCCGCGCGGCGGTGGGATGGGCCCATGACCAGCACCCCGCACCCCGCCGCGCCCGCCCTCGACGCCCGGGCGGCCCGGTTGCGCGCGCTGCACGACCCGGCCGCACCGCTCGCCCTCGCCAACGCGTGGGACGTCGCCAGCGCCCGGGTGGTGGAGGCGGCGGGCGCCACGGCGGTCGCCACGACGAGCGCCGGCGTCGCATGGTCGCTCGGCCTGCCGGACGGGGACCGGCTCGACCGCGACGCCCTCCTGGCCGTCGTCGCCCGGATCGCCGGCGCGGTCGCGGTGCCCGTGACGGTGGACGCGGAGGGCGGGTTCGCCGCCGAGGCGGCCGACGTCGCGACGACCGTCGCCGGGCTGCTCGACGCCGGTGCGGTCGGCATGAACATCGAGGACGACGGCCGCGCGCCGGAGGAGCTCGCCGCCCGCGTCGAGGCGGCCCGTGCGGCCGCGGACCGGGCCGGCGTCGCGCTGTTCGTCAACGCCCGCACGGACGTGTTCCTGCGCGGGCTCGTGGCTCCGGAGGACCGCGTGGCCGAGGCCGTCGCCCGGGCCCGGCGGTACGTCGAGGCGGGGGCGGACGGGATCTTCGTGCCCGGGGTCGCCGACCCCGCGACGATCGCCGAGCTCGCCGCCGCGATCCCCGTGCCGCTCAACGTCATGGCGGTGCCGGGCCTGCCGCCGGTCGCGGAGCTCGGGCGGCTCGGCGTCGCCCGGGTCAGCCTCGGGTCGTCCGTCGCCGAGGCGGCCTACGCCGTTGCACGCCGGGCCGCCGTCGAGCTGGCGGGGCCGGGCACGTACGGCGTGCTGGCGGACGGCGTCGACTACCGGGAGCTCGACGCGCTGGTCGCCGCCGGCGCGGCGTCGTCGGGCGGGACGTCGCCGGGCGGGGCGGACCGGCCGTGACCGAGGCCGCGCACGCGCGCTGGGTCCCGGGCGACCCCGGCTTCGAGGAGCGGTACCGGGCGATCGACGCGCGGGACACCCGGTTCGACGGGCAGTTCGTGACCGCGGTGTCGTCGACGGGCATCTACTGCCGCCCGTCCTGCCCCGCCCGCACCCCGCGGCGGGAGCACGTGACCTTCTACCGGGCGTCCGCCGCGGCGCACGAGGCCGGGTACCGCGCCTGCAAGCGCTGCCTGCCCGAGGCCACGCCCGGCACGCCGGAGTGGGACCTGCGTCGCGACGCGGTGGGCCGCGCCATGCGGCTGATCGGCGACGGCCTGCTCGACCGCGGCGGGGTGGACGCGCTCGCCGCGGAGCTCGGGTACACCCCGCGGCACGTGCACCGGATGCTGGTCGCCGAGCTCGGGGCCGGGCCGCAGGCGCTCGCGCGGGCGCGGCGCGCGCAGACCGCGCGGGCGCTGCTGGTCGGGACCGCGCTGCCGGTGACCGACGTGGCCTTCGCGGCGGGGTTCGGCTCCGTCCGGCAGTTCAACGACACGATCCGCGAGGTGTTCGCGGTGCAGCCGACCGAGCTCCGCGCGCGGGCGCGGCGGGCCGAGGGCGCGGCGCTGCCCGCGGGTGCGGCTCGGGTGCCGGCCGGGGCCCAGCGGGAGTCGGGGACCGCGGGCGCCGCCGGGTCGCCGGGTGGGCCCGGCCGCGCACCGGGAGAGCGGGCCGGCGCGTCGGGCGCGCCCGCCCGCGTGCTCGGGGTCGCCCCCCAGGTGCGGCTGGACCTGGCGCTGCCGGTCCGGCAGCCGTACGACGCGCGCGGGGTCCTCGGTTTCCTCGCGGTGCGCGCCGTCGACGGCGTCGAGGTGGCGGACCTGCCCGACGACGGCCCGCTGCGGTACGCCCGCACCCTGGCGCTGCCGCACGGCCCTGGCGCGGTCGAGGTCGTGGCGACGCCCGACCGCCGTGTCGGCTGGCGGCTGTCGGCGCGGCTGGAGCTCGCCTCGCTGGCCGACGTCGGGACGGCGGTGGCGCGCGTGCGCCGGCTGCTCGACCTGGACGCCGACCCGACGGCGGTCGACGCCGCCCTGGGGGCGGACCCGGTGCTCGCCCCGCTGGTCGCCGCGACGCCGGGGATCCGGGTGCCGGGCACCGTCGACCCCGCCGAGCTCGTCGTCCGGGCGATCGTCGGGCAGCAGATCTCCGTCGCCGCCGCACGGGGCCACCTCGGGCGGCTCGCCGCCGTCGCGGGCGCCCCGTACGCGTCGGCGATCCCCGGGCTGGAGCGGCTGTTCCCGACGTCGAAGGAGGTGCTCGCCGCCGTCCCCGCGCCGGTCCCGGGGGCCGACCCCGACCCGGGCCGGCCGCTGCGGCTGCCCGCGCGCCAGGTGGCGGCGGTGCTCGCGGCGGCGGAGGCGCTGGTCGACGGGTCGCTGCCCGCGCACGTCGGGGCGGACCCGGTGACGCTGCGGGAGCGGCTGGTCGCGCTGCCGGGCGTCGGCCCGTGGACCGCGGCGTACGTGGCGATGCGGGTGCTCGGGGACCCGGACGCGTGGCTCGCCGGCGACGTGGCGCTCGTGGCGGGCGCGACGGCGGCGGGCGCACTCGACCCCGGCCTGCCGAGGCCGGCGGCGCACCGCGCCCTCGCGGTGCGGGCTGCCGCGTGGTCGCCCTGGCGCTCGTACGCCGCGATGCACCTCTGGCGGGCCGCCGCGCCCCGCTGACCAGGCCGCCTCCGTGCCGCGCGCCCGGTCCGCGGATGCCGGTCGTGGCATGGAAGAATCGCGGGCATGGCGATGAGAGAGATCCGCGTGGTGGGCGACCCGGTGCTGCGCACCCCGTGCGAGCCGGTGACCACGATCGACGCCCGCGTGAAGGGCCTGGTCGAGGACCTGCTCGAGACGGTCGACCACGAGGGTCGCGCGGGCCTGGCCGCGAACCAGATCGGCGTCGGTCTGCGGGCGTTCTCCTGGAACATCGACGACGAGCTCGGCTACGTGCTGAACCCCACCATCGTCGAGCTGTCCGAGGACTACCAGGACGGCGACGAGGGCTGCCTGTCGGTGCCCGACCTGTGGTTCCCGACCAAGCGTGCCTGGTACGCGCGGGTCGTCGGCACGGACCTGGACGGCAAGGAGGTCGTCGTCGAGGGCGTCGAGCTCATGGCCCGCTGCCTGCAGCACGAGGTCGACCACCTGGACGGCCACCTCTACATCGACCGGCTGGACCGGTCCGTGCGCAAGAAGGCGATGCGCGCCATCCGCGAGACCCTCTGACGGGTCGTCGGGGCGTCCGGAACCCGGACGATCCGGGCATCGAGCAGGTGATGAGGGCCGGAGCGCTGGTGCGCACCGGCCCTCATCAGGCATGCTGTCCCCAGCACGCCGCGCGTGCAGGCTGTGGAGTCACGTGTCCGGTAGGGACGAGGTCGTTGGGGAAGGCGAACCTCGAGCCGATCCGGGAGGGATGACATGGCAGGTGCGATCACCCGCGGTGTTCTTTTCGTGCACTCCGCGCCGCGCGCGCTCTGCCCGCACCTCGAGTGGGCGGCGGGCAACGTGCTGGGCATCCGTCTGTCCATGGACTGGACGGAGCAGCCCGCCGCACCGGGGATGTTCCGTGCCGAGCACTCGTGGCAGGGGACCTCCGGCACTGGCGCGCGCCTCGCGTCGGCCCTGCGCGGCTGGACGCACCTGCGCTACGAGGTCACCGAGGACACGAGCCACGGCAGCGACGGCGCCCGGTGGAGCCACACGCCCGAGCTCGGGATCTTCCACGCCCAGACCGACGTGCACGGCAACGTCGTCGTCCCCGAGGACCGCATCCGCGCGGCGCTCGAGCTGGCCGACGCGCGCGCCGTCCGCGAGGAGCTGGCGCTCGCGCTGGGGCAGGCGTGGGACGACGAGCTGGAGCCGTTCCGGTACGCGGGCGCGGGCGCGCCCGTGCGCTGGCTGCACCGCGTGGGCTGAGCGCCTCCGGGGTGCGCGAGGGCGTGGGCTGACGCGCCCGGGCCTCGGCGCGCGGTCATGCCCGCCGAGCGCGGTACCTCCCGCCGAGCGCGGTACTTCGCGCCGAGCGCGGTAGCTGGAGCGACCGCGGTCGGCGCGAGCGACCGCGCTCGGCGCGGCCGCGGTCAGCGGTAGAAGCGCGCCGCGCGGTCGTAGAGGTCCAGGACCTCGTCGCGGCGGGTCGCCGTCGGGAACCGGGCCGGCTCCGCGCGGGCGGCGGCCGTGAGGTCCGCGACCCAGCGGGCGAAGAACGCGCGGTGCTCCGCGGCGTCCGGCCTGGGCCCGTCGACGTGGACGGGGCTCGTGTGGGCGAGCCGGATCGTCCGGGGGTCGGGCTGCCGGGCGCGCGCCGCGACCCACCCGGCGCCGCGCAGGTCGAGCACGGTGTCGAGCACCGGCCCGTCAGAGGCGGCGACGACCCGCCCGTCGACGACGAGCTCCACCCGCACGGGCCCGGGCGCTGCCCCGCCGGTCGAGCCGTGCGCCGACGACCCCGCCGGTCCGCCCGGCGCCCCGCCCGGCGCCGTACGCGCCACCGCCCGCACCCGGTGCCGCCCCGCCGGTACCGTCGCGCCCGGGCCTGCGTGCCCGTCCCCGACGTCCAGCGCGAGCAGCGGCCCGTTCGTCACCACTGACCGCCCCGCCCGCAGCCCGGCGTAGAACCCGTCGACGGTCAGCGGCCCCGGCGCCTGGACGTAGACCCGGTCGTACCCGGGCGGCGCGGGCAGCACCCCCGACGCCGACCCCGCCGAAGCCGGCAGCCGCACACCCAGGCCGAGGTACCGGTACCAGAGCCCGAGCTGGTACCGGGCCGCGCCCTCCGGCCCGGGGTGCGCGGCGCGGTCGCGCGGCCGGCCCCAGGCCTCGTTCGCCAGCATCCCGCCGGGCACGAAGTGGTTGTTCAGCACACCGACCGCGTCCGGCGCGCCGGTCGCTACCAGCACCGGGGCGTCCCACCAGGTCAGCTTCTCCGCGTCGACGAACGCGCCGGCGGCCCGCGCGGCGTCGACCAGGGTGCGCGCGGGCGGGGACCACCAGTCGTCGGCGCCGGTGCCGGGCAGGTCGGGCACGTCGACGCCGTGCAGCAGCACCGCGCCGCCGCCCCGCTCGTCCTCGGTCACGGGCGCGACCGCGTGCCGGTCGCCGTCGACGGTCAGCGCGGCCCGCGGCGCCCCGCCGGACCCGTCCGCCGATCCGGCCCCGCCCGCCGCGGGCGCCTGCTCGTTCCACCGCGTGACGAACGCCCCGAGGTGCAGGTCCTCCGCCCGCAGCACGGTCGCGGCGTCGGCGAGCGGCCGGTGCACGTGCAGGTCGCCCGACCACCACCCCTCCGCGGCCAGGTCGGCCCACCGCCCGGGCGCGCAGGCGACGCGCGCCCCGGTCGTCCCGACGTCGACGACCCGCTCGACGCGCCGGTGCTCCGGCCCGCGCTCGACGACCACGTGGCACGCCCCGCGCGGCACGGGCACCTCGGCGGCCCCGTCGACGAGGAAGTGCGCGGTGTACCCGGGCTCGATCGCGGAGCCGTCCGTCGGGTCGAGGTCCATCCCGAGCACGCCCGGGCGGTCGCTCGCGGTCCGGTCCCGGACGGCGTCATCGGGCGCGTGCCACGCCCCGTCCGGCCCGCGCACGGTGACCCGCGCGGGCCCGCCGGTCTCGATGGTCAGCGTCGGCACGCGTCGACCGTAGCGAGCGCCCCGGGGCGTCCCGCAACATCGCCGTGACCAGAAGTTCACCGGATGATGAGCGGGTGCAGCGCTCGTTCCCAGGCCGTTCCCAGGATGCGTGCCTAGCGTCGTCTGTCACACCCAATGTGATCGGATTCAACCAAGGGGTCCCGGGGGCCGGGACCAGGGGAGGACGACCCATGGCGCACACCACCCGACGCCGCACGCTCGGCCTGATGTCCGGTCTGTCCGTCCTCGTGGCGCTGGCCGCCTGCAGCAACGCGGACGCGGCCACCGAGGACGGCGCGCAGTCGTCCGGCAGCACCCAGTCCGACGCCGGCTCCGGCAGCAGCGCCGACGCGACGGCCGGTGCCGGCACCGACGGCACTGCCGGCTCGTCGTCCGGCGGGTTCGCCGACGGCAGCTACACGGCCGAGGGCTCGTACTCGACGCCGGGCGGCGAGGAGTCGATCTCGGTCGACCTGACCGTCGCCGACGGCGTCGTGACCGACGTGACCGTGACCCCGGAGGCGAGCGGCGGCAACGCGGCGCGGTTCCAGGACGAGTTCGCCTCGGGCATCTCCGACGAGGTGGTGGGCCAGGAGCTCGCCGGGCTGTCGGTCGACAAGGTGTCCGGCTCGTCGCTGACCGGCGACGGGTTCAACGCGGCGCTCGACCAGATCCGGGCCGATGCCGCGGCCTGAGGCCACCGCGGCCTTCGACGCCATCGGCACCCGCTGGACGATCGACAGCGCGGAGCCGCTGCCGGACCCCGTCCTGCGCGCCGCGCGAGAGCGGATCGACCGGTTCGACCGGGACTGGTCCCGGTTCCGCAGCGACTCCTGGGTGTCGGAGGTCGCCCGCGGCGGTCCCGGCGCGTACCGGCTCCCGGACGACGCCGGGCCGCTGCTGGACGCCTACGACGCGGCGGCGCGGGCCACGGACGGCGCGGTCAGCCCGCTGGTCGGGCGCGCGCTGGAGGGGCTCGGCTACGACGCGGCGTACACGCTGCGCCCGCGCCGGGACGCCGAGGGCGCCCTGCTCACGGCGCCGGCGCCCGACTGGCGCGTCGCGGCCCGGCGGGACGGCGCGACGCTCACGCTGGACGAGCCCGCGCTCATCGACGTCGGCGCGGGCGGCAAGGGCTACCTGGTCGACCTGGTGTCGGGCGTGCTCAAGGCCCACGGGGTCGGGGAGCACGTGGTGGACGCCGGCGGGGACCTGCGGGTCGCCGGCCTGGGTGCCGCGACCGGCCTCCTGACGGTCGCGCTCGAGGACCCCCGGGACACGAGCCGCGCGGTCGGCGTGCTCCGGCTGTCCGAGGGCGCCCTGTGCGGGTCGGCGACCAACCGGCGCGCCTGGGGCGAGGGCCTGCACCACGTCGTCGACGCCCGGACCGGCGCGCCGACCTCGGACGTGCTGGCCACCTGGGCGGTGGGCGGCTCGGCCCTGACCGCCGACGTCGCCGCGACCGCCCTGTTCTTCGCCGACCCGGACCTCGTCGCGTCCCGGTTCGGCGTCCGGTACGTGGTGCTGCGCGCCGACGGGAGCCTGCGCTGGTCCCTCGGCCTGGACGGGGAGGTGTTCGCGTGAGGGCGTACGCGTGGCTGGACGAGCGGCTGGGCCGCGTCACGATGTACCGGCTGCTCACCCTGGGGCTGTCCGCCCTCGCGGTCGTGGCGCTGGTGCTGGCGGCGACGGACCGGATCTTCCTCGACCCCGGGGCGATGGTGGTGAGCGCGGCGGTCGCCGTGGCTGCGTCGGTGGTGAGCGCGTGGGGCGCCGCGCTGGCGTTCCGCACCCGGCCGCACACCGAGTCGGCGATCATCACCGGCCTGATCCTGTTCTTCCTGTTCTGGCCGACCCTCGACGCCCGGTACCTCGGCACGCTGGCCCTGGCCGCGCTGCTGGCGAACGCGTCGAAGTACGTCCTGGCGTGGCGCGGCCGGCACCTGGTCAACCCCGCGGCCGTCGGGGCGCTGCTGGTCGGCCTCACGGGCTGGGACGCGACGACCTGGTGGGTGGCGGACCGCTGGCTGCTCGTGCCGGTGGCGCTGCTGACGCTCGTGGTCGTGGCCCGGACCCGGCGCTACGCGCTCGTCGGCACGTTCGTGGTCGTGGCGGTGCTGGCGGTCGCGGTGCGGCTGGTCGCCGAGGGATCCGCGCCCTGGTCCGCGGTGTCGACCGCCCTGGTGTCGTACCCGATCCTGTTCCTCGGCGGCGTCATGCTGACCGAGCCGCTGACCCTGCCCCCGCGCCGGTGGCAGCAGCTGGTCGAGGCGGTCGTCGTCGGCGCCCTGATGGCCGTGTCGTACCACGTCGGCCCGCTGTACAGCACGCCCGAGGCGGCGCTGGTCGTGGGCAACCTCATCGGGTTCGCCTGGGGGCAGCGCGGGGCCGTGCGGCTCACGCTGACCCGGTCGACCCGGCTCACGCCGCGCACCGTCGAGCTCGCGTTCCGCGCCGACCGCCCCGTGCGGTTCCGGCCCGGCCAGTACGTCGAGCTGACCGTCCCGCACGCCCGGCCCGACAGCCGCGGCACCCGGCGGGTGTTCAGCGTGTCCTCGGCGCCGTCCGCGGACGAGCTCACCGTGGCGCTGACCGTCCCCGAGAAGGCGAGCACGTTCAAACGGGCGCTCGGCGCCCTGCCCGTCGGGTCCCGGGTCCGGGCGACCGGCCTGGGCGGCGACTTCGTCCTGCCCGACGACGCGGCGCGGCCCCTGCTGCTGGTGGCGGGCGGCATCGGGATCACGCCGTTCGCGTCCCAGCTCGCGGCGCTGGCGGCCGCGGGGGAGCGGCGCGACGTGGTCCTCGTCCACGGGGTCACCGACCACGCGGACCTGGCCTACGCCGACGCGGCCCGGGCCGCCGGCGCGCGGGTGCTGGTGCTGTCCCCGACGCCGGACCTCGACAGCCTGCCGGCCGGGGCCATGCACCTCGGCGAGGCCCGGCTCAGCGCCGAGCTGCTGGCCGAGGCGGTGCCGGACCTGGACCAGCGGGACGCGTACGTGTCGGGGCCGCCCGCGATGGTCGACGGAACCCGGGCGCTGCTGCGGCGCGCCGGGGCACGGCGGGTGCGGACGGACGCGTTCAGCGGGTACTGACGCCCGGCGCTCAGCCCGCCGTCCGCCGGTGCGCCACCGCGTCCAGCTGGAACCGCAGCCCCTCGTGCGCGAACGCCGTCTGGATCGACTTCCGCGCCGGGTAGCCCGCCACGAACCGCTCGCGGAACACCGCCTCCATCGCCGGGATCTCCCAGATGTCGGCGAACAGCGCGTCGACCTGCACCACGTCGGCGAGCGACAGGCCGAGCGTGGAAGCCGCGCCTCCAGGGTGTCGAGAGCCCCGTGCACCTGCTCGGTGGTCGTGCCCGTCGTGTTCCCGACGCAGTAGGAGACGAACACGAGGCCGCCGGCCTCGACCATCCCCGCGTGCGCCCAGCCGTCGTGGATCTCGTGCCGGGTGATCGCGTCCATGCCGCCGACGCTACGCACGGGCTCCGAGGACGGGGCGGGCCGAACGGCCCGGACCGCCCGCTCATCCGCGCGGGGTGACGCGCCCGCGCGCGCACCGCGCGGACCGTGGGACCCGGCGTCGGTGCCGGCGCCGCCGGCAACCTCAGGGGGAGGGCCCGACATGTCGCCGAGCCAGGAAGGACCGGAGGGCGAGTTCCGCTCCTCCGACGACGTGCGCACCGCGTTCATCTCCGGCAACAACTTCCGTGCCCAGGTCGTCCGCTACGTCGACATCGACGGGGACGCCATCTTCGAGGGCGACATCGTGCTCGGGCCGGTCGACCAGGTGGAGCGCGAGTCCGAGCAGCTCAAGGCGGAGCTGCGCGGCGAGCTCGAGTCCGGCGTGATCATCACCGGCGACCAGTTCCGCTGGCCCGGGTGCCTGGTCCCGTACGACATCGACCCCGCGCTGACCGACCAGGCGCGGGTCACCGAGGCGATCGCGCACTGGCAGCAGAACACCAACTTCCGGTTCGAGGAGCGCACCGCGGCGAACGCGGCGTCCCACCCGAACTGGGTCACGTTCCGGCCGGGCAGCGGGTGCTCGTCGTCGGTCGGGATGCGCGGGGGCCAGCAGTTCATCAACCTCGCGGGCGGCTGCGACCGGGGGCGGACGATCCACGAGATCGGGCACGCCGTCGGGCTGTGGCACGAGCAGTCCCGGGCCGACAGGGATGCGTTCGTGACGATCAACTGGGCCAACATCCAGGCGGGCTTCGAGCACAACTTCAACCAGCACATCACCGACGGCGACGACGTCGGTGCCTACGACTACGGCTCGATCATGCACTACCCGCGGGACGCGTTCGGCGTCGGGGGCGCGGAGACGATCACGCCCGTCGACCCCGCCGCGCAGATCGGCCAGCGGGTGGCGCTGAGCGCGGGCGACATCGCCGCCGCGAACGTGCTCTGCCCCGGGAAGTCGCCGGCCGAGACGCTCAAGGAGCTCGGCCCGGAGACGCTGAAGGAGCGGCTGCCGGAGACCCTGAAGGAGCTGCAGCCGGAGACCGTGAAGGAGCTCGCCCCCGAGACGCTGAAGGAGCGGCTGCCGGAGACGCTCAAGGAGCTGCAGCCCGAGACCGTCAAGGAGCGCATCCCCGAGACGGTCAAGGAGCGCATCGAGACCATCCGGGAGAACCTCGGCGGCTTCACGCTGCAGGAGGGCACGCTCCCGGGGACGGGCGGGCGCGTCGTCGACCCGGGGCAGTTCGCGGGCCGTGTCCCGTTCGCCCTGGGCACGCCGCATGCGGGCGCCCCGGGCACCGCGGGCACGGCCGACGCCGGGTCCCCGGACGTCCTGGCCCGGCTCGCCGCGCTCGAGGCGGCTGTCGACGCGCTCGCGGCCGAGCAGGCGGCGCTCGTGGACCAGGTCGTGCGGCTCGTCGACCCCGGGCAGTGAGCGGGGTGATCGTCGTCGTCTCGCACCCCGCGGACGTCCACGCGACCGCGGTGGTCGGCCGGCTGGCGTCCTGGGGCCGGGAGACGTACCTGCTCGACTACGCGCGGTTCGGGCGCGACCTGACGCTCACCCTCGACCCCGCCCGCGCGGGCGGCCCGGCCGTGCGGGTGGCGGACGCCGGGGGCGTCACCGACCTGACGGACGCGACCGCGGTGTGGTGGCGGCGCCCGCAGCTCGTCGACGTCGGCGGGATCCCCGACGACGACGCCCGGGGGTTCGCGTACGGGGAGTGGCACGCGGCGCTCGGCGGCCTGCACGAGCTGCTGCCGTGCCCGTGGATGAACCCGCCGCCGCTCGACGCCGCCGCGTCGCACAAGTCGACGCAGCTCGCGGTCGCCCGCGGGCTCGGGCTGCGGGTGCCGGAGACCCTGATGACGTCCGACCCGGCGGAGGCCCGGGCGTTCGTCGAGCGGCTGGGCGCCGGGTCGGTGATCTACAAGATCTTCGCGGCGACCGAGCGGGTGTGGCGCGAGACCCGGCGGCTGCGACCGGACGACCTCGCGCTGCTGGACTCGCTCCCGCTGGCGCCGGTGATCTTCCAGGAGTTCGTCCCCGCGCGCGCCGACCTCCGGGTGACCGTCGTCGGCGACCGGCTGTTCCCGCTCGCGATCGACAGCAGCGGCACCGGGTACGACGCGGACTTCCGGCTGCACCTCGCCCGCGCCCGCACCGGGGCCGCCGACCTGCCCGACGACGTCGCCGACCGGCTGCGGGCGCTGATGAAGCGGTTCGGGCTGGTGTACGGCGCGGTGGACCTCCGGCTCACGCCCGAGGGGGAGTACGTGTTCCTCGAGGTGAACCCCGCGGGCGAGTTCCTGTTCGCGGAGCACGGGTCGGGGCTGCCCCTCACGGACGCCGTCGCCGGCTGGCTGGCCGCGCCCGGCTAGATCGCGACGACCGGGAGGTCGACCTCGGGGGTCGCCGGTGCCCGCGGCACCGCCACCGACTGCGTCGAGACGAGGTCCGCGTGCGAGGTGCGCTCGGCGCCGCTCACCGCGACGCGCGCCCAGACGACGAGGTCGGCCGTGCTCGCCAGGAGGTCGTCGGGGGCGTCCACCGCGACCGTCGCGATCGTCCGGGTGCCGTCGTCGACCGCCTCGGCGTCGACGCCCGCCACCAGCACGCTCGCCGCGTCCTGCTCGGTGACGTCCCGCACCTCGACCCGCACGGGGGTGCCCGGCGCCGGACGGGGGCCCGCGCCGGCCGCCACGACGCGCACGGTCAGCTGCACGCACGCGACGCTACACCCGTGCGCGGAGGCCCGGCACGCGGGTCCCTGGCGCCCGCCGCGGCCCGCGACCCCCGGGGCCTCACGACGCCCCCGCCCCGCCCGCCACCGGCACCCCGGCCACCGGGTAGGGCCGCCCGCCCCGGCGGTGCGCGCCGAGCGGCACCAGCGCGTCCGCGGACTCGGCGCCGAGCGACGTGCCGTCGACCGTCACCACATCGCGCGGGTCCGACCGGTCGGCCAGCGTGGCGCGGAGCAGGTCGTCGAGCCGGTAGCGGTCCGGCCCGGCGAGGTCGACCGTGTCCTGGAGCGGCGCCCCCTGCGCGACCTCGGCGAGCAGCCCGACGACGTCCTCGACCGCGACGGGCTGCAGCAGCGTGCCGGTGGCCCGCACCGCGCCGTCGGCGGTCAGCCAGTCCGCGATCGTCGGGACGAAGTCGTGGAACTGCGTGGCGCGCACGATCGTGAACGGGACGTCGCCCTCCCGCACCGCGTCCTCCTGGGCGACCTTGCCCGCGAAGTACCCGTTCGCCAGCGCGCGGTCGGCCCCGACGACGGAGAGCAGCACGTGGTGGCGGACGCCGGTGCTGAGCTCCGCGGCGAGCAGGCGCTCGGTGGTGCCGCGGAAGAACGCCGTCGCGGCCGCGGCGTCCATCTCGGGGGTGTTGAGCACGTCGACCACGACGTCGGCGCCCCGCACGGCGTCCCCGACGCCCGCGCCGGTCACCGGGTCGAACCCGTCGCGCCGCGACCCGACCACCACCTCGTGCCCGAGCTCCCGCAACTGGGCCGTCAGCCGGCTCCCGACGTGGCCGGTACCCCCGGCGACGAGCATCCTCATGGCGATCCCTCCCGGACGGCGCCCTGCCGGCCTCGGGAGGATGACGACGCGGCGCCCGCCGGTGTGAGGTCAGGCGGACCAGGTGGTGAGCTTCCCGGGGTTGACCTGCAGCCACAGGTCCGTGATCAGGCCGCCGCGCACCCGGGCGTTGACCAGCGCCTGGACCTGCCCCCCGTCCTCGAGGGCGAACGCCAGGCCGTCCCCGGTGCGCCGGGCGGCCAGGACCGCCGAGGGCCGCTTCCGGACGATGCCGAGCAGGAACCGGGCGACGTGGTCGACGCCCAGCACCGGGCGCCGCGCGGCGCTGACGACCCCGCCGCCGTCCGCCCGCAGCGTCACCGACGGGTCCAGCAGACCGGTGAGCGCAGCGAGGTCCCCGCCGGCGGCCGCAGCCACGAACGCCGCCAGCACCTCGTCGTGCTCGCGAGTCCCTCGGCCCGGGTCGGCGTCGTGCGCCCGCACGCGGCGCCGGGCGGAGGTCGCGAGCTGCCGGACGGCCGCCGGGCTGCGGCCGACGACCGCGGCGATCTCGTCGAACGGCAGGGCGAACACGTCGTGCAGCACGAAGGCGACGCGCTCCGCGGGCGTCATCGCCTCCATGACGACCAGCAGGGCGGTGCTCACCTCCTCGTCGAGCGACACCCGGTCGGCCGGGTCCCCGTCGGCCGGCGCGGGCGACCGGGCCCCGACGCCCGAGAACAGGTCGGCCGGCACCGGCTCCGGGAGCCACTCGCCGACGTACCGCTCCCGGCGGGCCCGCGCGGACCCCAGCACGTCGAGGCACACCCGGCTCATGACCCGGGTGAGCCACCCCTGGGGGTTCCGGACGGCCGCGCGCTCCGCGTCGGTCATCCGGTACCAGCGGACGTACGTCTCCTGGACGGCGTCCTCCGCCTCGGCGAGCGTGCCGAGCATCCGGTAGCCGATCGCGAGCAGCCGGCGGCGCTCGGCGAGCACGTCGGGGAGGTCGTCCGGGGCGGGGCCCGGGACGGCGCCCGGGTCGGCCCGGACCCCGACGGGGTCCACGCCGGGTGCGCGCTCGCTCATCTCCGCCCGTCCTCCCCGTCGCCCGTCACGCTGCGGCGATCGTGGCACGGTCGGCCTTGCGGGGACCCGCCGACGCGTCGACGAGCGCGGCCGCGCGCTCCGGGGCGCCGCCGGTCACGAACGCGCGACGCGGGTCGACGACGGCGCCGAGCGAGGCGATGTCCCGGCCCCCGAGCGCGGCGCCCAGCCAGACCAGCAGGACGCGGAGCTTGCGCTCCCAGGTCGGCACGGCCAGCACGTGGTAGCCGCGGTGGGCGAGCCAGGCGGGCAGGCCGGTGAGCACCAGCCGCCGGAACTGGAACACGCCCTGGTGCCGGCCGAGCGTGGCCACGACCCCGAGGCTGTGGTGCACGTAGTCCCGCGGGCGGCGGCCGCGCAGCGTCGCGACGAGGTTCGCGGCGAGCAGCCGGCCCTGCCGGACGGCGTGCTGCGCGTTCGGGACGGTCAGCGCTCCGGGCGCCCCCGCCAGGTCCGGGACGGCCGCGTCGTCGCCCGCGGCCCACGCGTCCGGGACCACGGCGCCGTCCTCGTCCTCGACGCGCAGGTCGGCGCGCACCCGCACCAGGCCGCGCGCGGTGACGGGGAGGTCGGTGTGCCGGCTCACGACCGGGTTCGCGGCGTTGCCGGCCGTCCAGACGACGAGGCCGGTGTCGAACTCCTCCCCGGTGGACAGCACCGCGTGCCCCGCCACGGCGGACAGCAGCTGCGCGCCGAGGTGCACCCGGGCGCCGCGTCCGCGCAGGTGCCGCACGACCCACGCGCCCGGCCCGTCGGTGACCTCGGGCAGGATCCGGTCGCGGGCCTCGACGAGGTGGAACGCGAGGTCCTCCGGGCCGAGCTCCGGGTACGACGCCAGCAGCGAGGTCGCCAGCGAGAGGGTCTCGCCGAAGGCCTCGACGCCGGAGAAGCCGCCGCCGACGAACGTGAACGTGAGCAGCCGGCGCCGCTCGGGGCCGGGGGGCAGGACCGCCGCGCGGTCGAACGCGGTCAGCACGTGGTCGCGCACGGCCACCGCCTCCTCGACCTGCTTCAACCCGATCGCGGTGTCGACCAGCCCCGGGATCGGCAGCGTGCGGGTGACGGCGCCCGCGGTCACGACGACCACGTCGTAGGCGAGGTCGAACGGCACGCCGTCCCGCGGCGCCACCGTCACCGACCGTGCCGCGTGGTCGATCCGGGTCACCGCTCCGGCCACCAGGCGGGTCCGGCGCAGGTGCCGGCGCAGCGGCACGGTGGCGTGCCGGGCCTCGACGGAGCCCGAGGCCACCTCGGGGAGGAACGGCTGGTACGTCATGTACGGGCGCGGGTCGATGACGGTGACCCGGGCCTCGCCCCGGCGGAGCCTCTTCTCGAGCCCCCACGCGGCGTAGAACCCGGCGTACCCGCCACCGACGACGACGATGTGCTTCACGGCTGCGACCCCTCTTCCTGTCCGGTCGTCTGCATGACGACGCGGGCCCGCGAGATGTGAGGTCGGGGCTCGTGGACGAGAAGAGCGCCCCGCCCGGCACGCAGGTGCGTGTCGCGCAGGGCGCTCCGCTCGGAGGCCGCGGGGTCCGGTGCCCCGGGGGTCAGGCGTTCGTGACGACCAGGGCCACGTTGTGGCCGCCGAAGCCGAACGAGTTGTTGACCACCGCGATGTCGCCCTCGGGCAGCGCGCGCGGGGTGTCCCGGACCAGGTCGAGCACGAGCTCCGGGTCCGGCTTCTCGACGTTGATCGTCGGCGGGGCCTGGCGGTCGTGCACCGCGAGCACCGAGAACACGGTCTCGAGCGCGCCGGCGCCGCCGAGCAGGTGGCCCGTCATCGACTTGGTGGCGGACAGCGCGACCTGGTCGGCGTCGGCGCCGAGGGTCTCGCGGACGCCGCGGGCCTCGATGAGGTCGCCGACGACGGTCGAGGTGGCGTGCGCGTTGACGTGCCGCACGTCCGCCGTGCCGATGCCGGCGTCCTTCATCGCCATCCGCATCGCGGCGATCTGGCCGCGACCCGTCGGCTCGGGGGAGGTGATGTGGTAGCCGTCCGAGGACAGGCCGACGCCGGCGATCTCGGCGTACACCTTCGCGCCGCGGGCGCGGGCGTGCTCCTCGGACTCGACGACGACGATGCCGGAGCCCTCGCCGATGACGAAGCCGTCGCGGTCGACGTCGTAGGGGCGCGAGGCGCGGGCCGGGTCGTCGGACCGGGTCGACAGCGTGCGGGACGCGGCGAACGCGGCCATCGGCATCGGGTGGATGGTCGCCTCGGTGCCGCCGGCGATCACGACGTCGGCGCGCCCGCTGCGGATCATGTCGACGGCGTAGCCGATCGCCTCGGCGCCGGAGGCGCAGGCCGACACCAGGGCGTGCGCCCCGGCGCGGGCGCCGAATTCCAGCTCGACGTACGCGGACGGCGAGTTCGGCATGAGCATGGGGACGGTCATCGGCAGGACGCGGCGGGCGCCCTTCTCGCGCAGGGTGTCCCACGCGTCGAGGGTGGTCCAGATGCCGCCGATGCCGGAGGACACGACGACGCCGAGCCGGTCGGGGTCGACCTCGGGCGAGCCGGCGTCGGCCCACGCCTCGCGGGACGCGATGATCGCGTACTGCGCCGACGGGTCCATCTTCTTCATCTCGGGCCGGGGGAGGACCTCCTCCGGGCGGACCGCGAGCGTGGCGGCGAAGTCGACCGGCAGGCCGTACTTCTCGCTCCAGTCGTTGTCCAGGGTGCGCGCGCCCGACGTGCCGGCCAGGGCGGCCTGCCAGGTGGTGGGGACGTCCCCGCCGAGCGGGGTCGTGGCGCCGAGGCCGGTGACGACGACTCGCGTGCTCATGAGGTGCTCCTGGGTGTCGGGTGCGTGCGGGTGGTTCGGGGGTGCCCCGGGGGTGCCGGGACGCGACCGGGGTCCGCGCCGCGGGAGCGCTCGGCTCCCGTCGACGCCGCGCGAGGCGGCGGCGCGGCGCGGACCCCGGTCGGGTGTCTCAGGCCTGGGCGTTCGAGATGAACGACACCGCGTCGCCGACGGTCGCGAGGTTCTTGACCTCGTCGTCCGGGATGCGGACCTCGAACTTCTCCTCGGCCAGGGTCACGATCGTCATCATCGACAGGGAGTCGATGTCGAGGTCGTCCGTGAACGACTTCTCGGGCAGGACCGAGTCGGTCGGCAGGCCGGTCTCCTCGCTGACGATCTCGGCCAGGCCGGCCAGGATCTCCTGCTCGCTGTGCGCCATCGGTGTCTCCTTGGTTGTGTGCTGCGCCCCACCGTGAGGTGCGGCGACGGTCGTGCGGTCGATGAACGGTACTGCGGTCGCGGCGCCCGTCAGGGCAGCACGACCACCTGGGCGGCGTAGACGAGGCCCGCGCCGAAGCCGATCTGGAGCGCCAGGTCGCCGCTCTTGACCTGGCCCTCGCGGATGAGGCGCTCCGTGGCCAGGGGGATGGAGGCGGCGGACGTGTTGCCGGTGTCGGCGATGTCCCGGCCGACCGCGACGGTCTCGGGCAGCTTCAGCTGCTTGATCATCTGGTCGATGATCCGCATGTTCGCCTGGTGCGGGATGAACGCGTCGATCTGGTCGGCGGTGACGCCCGCGGCGGCCAGGGCCTTCTCGGCGACCGGGGCCATCTGCCAGACGGCCCACTTGAAGACGCTGGGGCCCTCCTGGCGCAGCGTCGGCCAGCCCGCGCCCTTGTCCCGGGTGTCGAGCCACGAGTGGGTCTGGCGGATGGCCTGCGCCTGCGAGCCGTCCGAGCCCCACACGGTCGGGCCGATGCCGGGGAAGTCCGAGGGGCCGATGACGACCGCGCCCGCGCCGTCGCCGAGCAGGAAGGAGATGGACCGGTCCGTCGGGTCGACGAACTCGCTCATCTTCTCCGCGCCGATGACCAGCACGTTGCGCGCGGTGCCGGCGCGCACCAGCGCGTCCGCCTGGCCGATGCCGTAGCAGTAGCCCGCGCAGGCGGCCGACACGTCGAACGCGGCGGCCGGGGTGGCGCCGAGCCGGTCCGCGAGGATCGCGGCGCCCGACGGCGTCTGGTGGAAGTAGGTGACGGTCGCCAGGATGACCGCGTCGATGTCCGCGCCGGTCAGGCCCGCGTTCGCGATCGCCTCGCGGGCGGCGGTCTCCGCAAGGTCGAGCACGTCGGTGTCGGCGCCCGCGCGGACGCGGGTCACCATGCCCGTGCGCTGCCGGATCCACTCGTCGGAGGAGTCGATCGGGCCGACCAGGTCGTCGTTCGGGACGACGTTCTCGCCGCGGGCGGCGCCCAGGCCGAGGATCCGCGTGTGGGCGGGGCCGGTCGCCTGGGTCAGGGTGGGGCGGGTCACTGGGCGGTCTCCCGGGAGTCGTCGGTCGTGGGCGCGGCGCCGGGGGTCGCGGTGTGGCGGGCGACGAGGTCCCGGGCGGCGGGCAGGTCGGCCGGCGAGGTGATCGCGACCGTCTCCACCCCGGGCAGGCTACGCCGGGCCAGGCCCTTGAGCACACCACCGGGGGCGAGCTCCAGCAGGCCGGTCACGCCGAGCTCGACGAGGGTCGCCTGGCACAGGTCCCAGCGCACCGGCTGGGCGATCTGCGACACCAGGCGGGCCACCACGTCGGCGCCGGCGGCGTCCGGGCCGAAGGCGGTGCCGTCGGCGTTGGTGAGCAGCGTCACGCGGGGCGACGCGGCGGCGGCCTCGGCGGCGACGGCGGCGAACGCGTCGCGGGCGGGCTGCATGAACGGGGTGTGGAACGCGCCGGCCACCTGCAGCGGCACGACGCGGGCGCGGGCCGGCGGGTTCTCGGCGAACCGGGCCAGCGCGTCCTGCGCGCCGGCCGCGACGACCTGGCCGCCGCCGTTGACGTTCGCGGGCCACAGGCCGGCCGCCTCGATCGCCGCGAGCACCTCGTCCGGGTCGCCGCCGAGGACGGCGGTCATCCCGGTGGGCTCGGCGGCCGCGGCCTCGGCCATGAACCGGGCGCGCTGCCCGACCAGGGCCACGGCGGCGGCGTCGTCGAGCACGCCCGCGACGGCCGCGGCGGCGAACTCGCCCACCGAGTGCCCCGCCGTGGCGTCCGCCGTCACCGGGCCGCCCTCGTCCTCGAGCGCACGGAGCGCGAGGAGCGAGGTGGACACGATGAGGGGCTGGGCCACCGCGGTGTCGCGGATGGTGTCGGCGTCGGAGGTCGTCCCGTGCGCCGTCAGGTCGACGCCCGAGGCCTCCGAGAAGGCCGCCAGGCGGTCGGCGGATCCGGGCAGCTCGAGCCAGGGGGCGAGCATTCCGGGGGTCTGGGCGCCCTGTCCGGGGCAGACGATCGCGAGCACCCGACCACTCTGCCGGTGCGGACGCGCCGCGCCCGCTCACGACCCGCACACCGTTCCCGAGCCCGACTTGTCCGGGTCCCACAACGCTCGCTGGGTCCCGCGGGGTCCCGCGCGGCGCGAGGTCGGCGGTCGCGCCCGAGGTCGGCGGTTCCGCCGGGGGTGCGGTGGCCGGAACCGACGACCTCGGCGGGGGTCAGGTGCCGGGGTGGTCCAGGCGGCCGACCGCGAGGGCCTGCTGCAGGACGTAGGCCTCGCGCGGGTCCAGGGGGTCCCAGCCCGTCACCTCGGCGACGCGGCGCAGGCGGTACCGGACCGTGTTCGGGTGCACGTAGAGCGTGCGGGCCGCGGCCTCCAGGGACCTGCCCGCCGCCAGGTACGCCGTGAGGGTCTCCAGCAGGCTGCCGGTGCTGGCCAGCAGCGGGACGTACGCCTGCTCGACCAGGAGGGCGCGGGCGCTCGCGTCGCCGACGAGCACCCGCTCGGGCAGCAGGTCGTCGGCGAGCACGGGGCGCGGCGCCTGCGGCCACGCGGAGATCGCGGCCAGCCCGGCGAGCGCGGCGCGGGCGGACCGGGCGGCGTCGGCGAGGTCCTCGCCGGTCGGGCCGAGGACCACGGGGCCGGGGCCGAACCGCGGCAGCAGGGACGCCGCGGCCTCGCGCAGGTCGCCGGTGCCGCCGAGGAACACCACGAGCCGGTCGCCCTGGATGCCGACCAGCGCGTCGTCCGCGGCGCGGCGGGTCGCCCGGCGCAGGTCGGACGTCCGGACGTCGTCGAGCGGGGAGGCGGTGGTGCCGACGACGACCAGCGTGCTGCCGCGGCCGCTCCAGCCGAGCGCCGCGACCCGGGACCGCAGCGAGTCGTCGACGTCGCCGCGCAGCAGGGCGTCCACGACCAGCGCCTCCAGCCGGGCGTCCCAGGCGCCGCGGACCTCGGCGGCGCGGGCGTAGACCTCGGCTGCCGAGAACGCCACCTCGCGGGAGTACCGGAGCACGGCCTCGAGCAGGTCCCGCTCGCCGCCGGGCGCCGCGAGCCGGTCGCTGTGCGACTCCACGACGTCGACCACCACGCGGACCAGCTGCAGCGTGTGCTGCAGGGAGATCGACCGGGTCAGCTCGGGCGGGGCGGTCGCGAAGATCTCGCCGACGCCGTGCGGCGGGCGGGACGGGTCGGCGAACCAGGTGACGAACGCGGTGATGCCGGCCTGGGCGACGAGGCCGACCCAGGAGCGGTCGTCGGCGGGCAGGGCGCGGTACCAGTCGAGGTCCTCGTCCAGCCGGCGCATCGCGGCGGCGGCCAGCACGCCGCTGCCCTCGCGGACGCGGCGCAGGGTCTCGCCGTTGCTCGCGTCCGGCGCGGTGGCGATGCGGCCGGCGCGGGTGCGGGTGCGGGCGGGGGACAGGCCGTCGACCGGGGCGGCGGCCCGCGGGGCGTCGTCGGCCGGGCCCTCGGGCGGCGTCGCGGTCGCGGCGGTCGGGGTCGCGGCGGTCGGGGCCGACGACTCGGCGGGCGACGGCGCGGCGGGCGACGGGGCCGGGGCGGCGCCCTCGGGGGCGGGGGCCGCGGACGTCCGGCGGGGCTGAGGCATGGCGTGAGCATAGGGCCCCGTTGTGGGGAACCGACAAAGGTCCGGGCCGTGGCGGGGGGACCGGCGGGCCGTTCGACCGGTGCGGGACGAGTGCACCGGATAGTGTCGCGTCATGGCTCTGCTGCCCCGACTGCGCCGCCTGCTGGGCCGCCCTGCGCCCGCGTCCCGGATCGGGGCGCGCCGGCCGACGGCTGCCCCCCGGCACGGCGACGTCCCCCAGGAGGACGCCCTGAGGTCCCGCCTCGGCGACGATCCCAACGACGAGCGCGCCTTCGCTGCCCTCGCCGAGATCGTCCGCCGGCACGCCGTGACCGGCGTCGACGACGACCCCCTGACCGCCGAGGCCGACGACGCCGAGCGTCAGCGCGCCGCCGACCTGGCCGTGTGGTCGCTCGGCGAGGAGCTCGCCGGCAACCCGCGGGCCTGGTACCCGCTGGTCGAGGTCGCGCGGCTGTCCGTGCGCGACGACCTGGAGGGGACGCTCCGCCGGCTGACGACCGCCGCCGAGCGCGACCCCTCGGGCGCGGCCCTGGTCGCCGGCCTGCGGCTGCTGCGCGAGGCGGGGCTGCCCGTCGAGGCGCTCGGCCTCGGCACCGGGCACTGGCACCCGAAGGACCACGACCCGGAGGTCGGGCGCGAGCTCGTGCTCGCCGCCGTCGAGGCCGACCGGCCGCTCGACGCCAAGCAGCACCTCGCAAGCCTGGACCTCTACCCGAAGCAGGACGACATCGCCCAGATGCGCCGCGAGCTGACGCGCCTGGTCGACCAGGCGGAGCGGCACGCGGGCGCCTGACGCCCCGCCCGACCCCCGACCGACGAGAGCCCCGCCGACCCGCACGGGTCCGCGGGGCTCTCGCGCGTTGGCTGCCGGTGCCGATGCGGGCCGCGCGCACGGAGTCGCGGGGCCCCGGGTTCGGTGGGTGCAGCCGAGTTCGGCGGTTGCTGGCACCGAACTCGGCGAGAAGCGCCGAACTCGGCTGGGCCCGCGGAACTCGGCTGGGCCCGCGGAACTCGGCCCGCGCGACGACCGACGCCCGGACCCACCGGGGACGGCGACGGGCCCCGCATCCCTCCGTGGAGGGGTGCGGGGCCCGTCGCGTGCGTCAGGCTCGTCCGGTCAGGACTCGCCGCCCGCGTTGCCCGAGGTGCCGGCGGTCACGTCGTGCAGCCGGTACCGCTCGATGGCCTGCGCCGGGGCGTCCGCCGCGACCTTGCCCTCGCGGGCGAGCTGCTGCAGGACGCGGACCACGGTCGACGGGCCGTCGATCTTGAAGTGCCGGCGGGCGGCGGCGCGGGTGTCGGAGAACCCGAACCCGTCGGCGCCGAGCGTGGCGTACCGGCCCGGGATCCACTCGCGCACCTGGTCGGCGACGAGGTGGTCGTAGTCGGTCGTGGCGACGAACGGGCCCTCGGCGCCCTGGAGCTTGGCGGTGAGGTACGGCGTGCGCGCCTCCTCGCCCGGGTTCAGGAACGCGTGCTGGTCGGCGGCCAGCGCCTCGCGGCGCAGCTCGTTCCAGGACGTCACGGACCAGACCGCGGCGTGCACGCCCCAGTCGTCGGCGAGCAGCTGCTTCGCCTCGAGCGCCCACGGCACCGCCACGCCGGACGCGAGGATCTGGGCCTTCGGCCCGTCGCCCTCGGCCGGGGAGAGCAGGTGGATGCCCTTGAGGATGCCCTCGACGTCCACGTCCTCCGGCTCGGCCGGCTGGACGATCGGCTCGTTGTAGACCGTGAGGTAGTAGATGACATCAGGGTCACGGGTGTCGCCGACAGCACTGCCGAACATCCGCTGGATGCCGTCGCGGACGATGTGCCGGATCTCGTAGCCGTACGCCGGGTCGTAGTGCACGACGTGCGGCATCGTGCCGGCCAGCAGCGGCGAGTGGCCGTCGGCGTGCTGCAGGCCCTCGCCGGTCAGCGTGGTGCGGCCGGCGGTGGCGCCGATGAGGAACCCGCGGGTCATCTGGTCGCCGGCCGCCCAGAACTGGTCGGCCGTCCGCTGGAACCCGAACATCGAGTAGTAGAAGTAGAACGGGATCAGCGCCTCGCCGTGCGTGGCGTACGACGTGCCCACCGACTGGAACGCGGCGGCGGAACCGGCCTCGTTGATGCCGGTGTGCATGATCTGGCCGGACTCGGACTCCTTGTAGGAGAGCATGAGGTCGCGGTCGACGGCGAGGTAGTTCTGGCCGTTCGTGTTGAAGATCTTCGCGCTCGGGAAGATCGAGTCCAGGCCGAACGTGCGGGCCTCGTCGGGGATGATCGGGACCAGGCGCTTGCCCAGCTCCTTGTCCTTCACGAGGTCCTTGAACAGCCGCACGAGCGCCATCGTCGTGGCGACCTCCTGCGTGCCGGAGCCCTTCTTCAGCAGCTCGTAGGCCTTGTCGCCCGGCAGCGTCAGCGGCTTGTGCGTCGAGCGGCGCTCGGGCACGTAGCCACCCAGCTGGCGACGGCGCTCCTGGAGGTACTGGATCGCCGGGTCGTCCTGACCGGGGTGGAAGTACGGCGGCAGGTACGGGTTCTCGTCGATCTGCTCGTCCGTGATCGGGATCGAGAGCGAGTCGCGCAGGGCCTTGAGCTCGGCGCCCTTGAGCTTCTTCATCTGGTGCGTGGCGTTGCGCCCGGCGAAGCCGGAGCCCAGGCCGTAGCCCTTGACGGTGTGCGCCAGGATGACGGTCGGCTGCCCGGTGTGCTCGCGCGCGGCCTTGTAGGCGGCGTAGATCTTCCGGTAGTCGTGCCCGCCGCGCTTGAGCGCCCAGATCTCG
This sequence comes from Cellulomonas sp. PS-H5, assembly GCF_019265565.1. Taxonomy (NCBI): domain Bacteria; kingdom Bacillati; phylum Actinomycetota; class Actinomycetes; order Micrococcales; family Cellulomonadaceae; genus Cellulomonas; species Cellulomonas sp. PS-H5. Next base: position 17,146 of record NZ_JAHVCI010000031.1, on the reverse strand, counting down.
TCGTCGGTCATCTTCTCGACGAGCTGCTTGGTGCGCGGGTCGCGCCCGAAGAAGTGCTCGCGGATGAACGCGCCGTTCTCCGCGCGGTACGTCTGGTAGTCGCCGTCGGGCGTCTCGTTCATCAGGTGGACGAGCGCGCGGTCCTTGTCGGCGTTGAGCAGGGCGTCCCACTCGCGGCCCCACACGACCTTGATGACGTTCCAGCCGGCGCCGCGGAACTGCGCCTCGAGCTCCTGGATGATCTTGCCGTTGCCGCGGACCGGGCCGTCGAGGCGCTGCAGGTTGCAGTTCACCACGAAGGTCAGGTTGTCGAGACCCTGCTGGGCAGCGTGCTGCAGCATGCCGCGCGACTCGGGCTCGTCCATCTCGCCGTCGCCGAGGAACGCCCAGACGTCCTGCTGGCTGGTGTCCTTGATGCCGCGCAGGTGCAGGTACTTGTTGGTCCACGCCTGGTAGATCGCCGACGCCGGGCCGAGGCCCATCGACACCGTCGGGAACTCCCAGAAGTCCGGCATCAGGCGCGGGTGCGGGTAGGACGGCAGGCCGCCGCCCGGGTGCGAGACCTCCTGGCGGAAACCGTCGAGCTGGTGCTCGGACAGCCGGCCCTCGAGGAACGCGCGGGCGTAGACGCCGGGGGAGGCGTGGCCCTGGAAGTAGATCTGGTCGCCGCCGCCCGGGTGGTCCTTGCCGCGGAAGAAGTGGTTGAGGCCCACCTCGTACAGCGTCGCCACCGACGCGTACGACGAGATGTGGCCGCCGACGCCGACGCCGGGGCGCTGCGCGCGGGTCACCATGACCGCGGCGTTCCACCGGTTCCACGAGCGGTACCGGCGCTCCAGCACCTCGTCGCCCGGGAAGTACGGCTCCTCGTGGACGCCGATGGTGTTGACGTACGGCGTGTTCAGCTCGGCCGGCACCGCGACGTTCCGCTCACGCGCGCGCTTGAGCATGCTCAGCAGCACGTAGCGGGCGCGGGGGCCGCCCTTGTCGTCGATGAGCCCGTCGATGGACTCGACCCACTCGGAGGTCTCCTCGGGGTCCACGTCCGGGACCTGGCTCAGCAGGCCGTTGATGAGCGGTCCGCGCTCGTCCTTCGAAGCCACCAGTGCTCCTCGCCTCTCCACGCGGGGGGCCGGTCGGCCCCGGTGCGCATCTCGGCCCGCCGGCGTGCGCGCCGGTTTCGGTGCGCGCCGCCGCCGGGCGGGTAGTAGGACCATTGTCCGCCGTCCGGACACCGAAAGTCTCCCAGTCCGCCAGTCGGGATGCGTGACGTCCGTGACAATCGGCTCTCAGGAGGGTGGCCCCGGTCACGTCCGGGCACGTCACCGGCCCTTTCCGTGGTGCGCGCGCGGGTCGCACCGCCCGCGGGGGCCGCGGGATGGGGTGCCGGGCGCGGGCCGCGGCCCGGCGGCGCCGTCTTGCGGGCCGGACGCGCTGGTCCGCGCCGCACCGACATCCCGGCGCCACGACGCCGCTTGCCACGCGGACGTGGGGTGCGGTGGGCTACCGTTCGGTGATCATCGAACAGGTGGTGCTCGGGACCGGCCCGGCACGCCCGACGGAAGGAACAGGTCAGGACGTGGCATCCAGCACCGGCGACGCTCCCTCGGGGGCGGGCCGTCTCGGGTTCACCTCGGGCCAGGTGGTCCAGGAGTTCGGTTACGACGACGACGTCGACGACGCCCTGCGGTCCGGGGTCGAGGAGATCACCGGCACGGAGCTCGTCGACGAGGACTACGACGACGTCGTGGACGGCGTGGTCATCTGGTTCCGCGACGAGGACGGCGACCTGGCCGACACCCTCATGGACGCCATGACCGTGCTGGACGACGGCGGCCAGATGTGGGTCCTCACCCCCAAGCCGGGCCGCGACGGCCACGTCGGGCACGACGACATCGAGGAGGCCGCGACGACGGCCGGCCTGCACGCGACGAGCACGTTCTCGATCGCGGGCGACTGGTCCGCGACGCGCCTCGGCAGCCGCGGCCGCGGGCGCTGACCTCCCGGTCGTGAGCGGGGCCGCGGGGCCGCCGGTCGTCGGTGCCGCCGCGCCCGCGCTGACGCTCCCGGACGCGCACGGCGCGCCGGTGGCCGTCGGCGGGCCGTCCGCCCGACCGGTGCTGCTCGTGTTCGTGCCGTTCGCGTTCTCGCGGGTGTGCACCGCCGAGCTCACCGAGCTGCAGGCGCACCTGCCCGAGCTCGCGGGCGTCGACGTCCGGGCCGTGTCCTGCGACCCCGGACCGTCGCTGCGCGCCTGGGCCGAGCAGGACGGGTACACGTTCCCGCTGCTGTCGGACTTCTGGCCGCACGGCGCCGCAGCGCGGGCGTACGGCGTGCTCGACGAGGTCGACGGGTACGCGCGGCGGGGGTCGTTCCTGCTCGACACCGCGGGCGTCCTGCGGTGGTCGGTCGAGTCCGCCGCCGGGGTCGCGCGGCCGTTCGCGGCGTACCGCGAGGCGGTCGCGGGGCTGTGACCTGCGTCCGGGGGCGGCACCCGCACCGGTAGGCTGCGCACCGCAGCAGGGGCCTGTAGCTCAGTTGGTCAGAGCGCCGCGCTTACACCGCGGAGGTCGTCGGTTCGAGACCGGCCGGGCCCACCCGACCCGCACCGACGCACCCACGCCACCCGGTGCCGGTCCGCGGGTCCGTCGCCGGCACCTCGTGACGATCTCGTGAGCGTCCCGCGCACAGCCCGGGCAGTCGCACGGCCACGCCGCCTGAGTGGCCGGTGCGTGGGTGCGGCGGCTCGTACGGTGAACCAGTGCCCCCGCTCTCCCCGCTGCTCCGCCGTGCCCTGGCGACCCTGACCGCCCTGCTCCTGGCGGTGCTCGTGGCCCCGCTGGCGGCGTCGGCCGGGGTGCCCGGCGGGCTGTCGGGGGCGGCGGACCGCGCGGCCGAAGTGCCCGCCGGGTCGCCCGCCCCCGCGGAGCCCGCCGAGGCGCCGTCGCCCGTGCTGCTCGTCGGCGTCACCGGCCTGCGCTGGGACGACCTGAGCGCCGTCGGCACCCCGGCGCTCGCGGAGCTCGCCGCGACGGGCGCCGTCGGGAGCACGGTCGTCCGGAGCGTGCGCTCGTTCACCTGCCCGAGCGCCGGCTGGCTCGCCGTCGGCGCGGGCGGCCGCGCGGACGACACCCGGGTCGCGGACGGGAGCTGCCGCACCCTGGCCGAGCCCGACGCGGCGGGCCGGGTGCCGGGCTGGGGCGACTACGTCGCGGCGACGGACGCCTCCGCGTACGACTCCCGGCTCGGGCTGCTCGGCGACGCCGTCGCGTCGTCGGCTCTCGCCGCGACCGGCATCGGGCCGGGCGCGGCGATCGCGCTCGCCGAGGCGGACGGCCGGGTGGTGGGGGAGCACATCGACCGGCCCGAGGGCGTCGACGACCTGCGCGACGCGACGGCGGCTGCGCTGGCCGGGTCGTCGCTGGTGGTCGTGGACGCGGGCTCGGTGCGCGACCCGGGCCGGGCGACGCGGGACCGCGCGGCGGGCGACCCCGCCGGCGACGAGGCGGACGGGTCCGGCCCCACCCAGGCCGACCCGGCCCAGGAGGTCGGCCCCGAGGTCGTCGCCGAACCGGACCGCGCCGAGCAGGTGCGGGCGCTCGACGCCCGCCTCGGTGCCGTCCTCGACGGCGCCCGCGCGTCCGGTACGGACCCGACGGTGCTGCTGGTCTCGGTCGCCGACTCCGGCCGCCGCGCGCACCTGCAGGTGGCGGCCGCGACGGGCCCCGGCGAGCCCGGCGGCCTGCTCGGCTCCGCCTCGACGCGGCAGCCCGGCCTGCTGCAGACGACCGACGTCGCGCCGACCGTCCTCGACGCGCTCGGCATCCGGGACCACGCCGCCGCGGGCGCGCTCGTGGGCGCGCCGGTCCGGGCCGCCGCCGACGACCGGACGGGGGCCGAGCGGGTCGCGGCGCTCGTCGACCAGAACCGGCGCGCGCAGGCGGTCGCGCCGCGCATTTCGGGGTTCTACGTGCTGTGGGTCGGCCTGAACCTCGCGCTGTACGCCGCGGTGACCGTGGGGCTGACCCGCCGTGGGCGGTCGCTCCTCGCGTGGGTCCGCCGGCGGTCCCGGGCTGCCACGGAGGCGCCCCACGCGGACCAGGAGCAGGCCCAGGCCCGCGGGGTGCTCGAGGTGCTCCGCGTCGCCGCGGTCGCGGTCGCGTCGATCCCGGTGGCGACGTTCCTGGCGAACCTGGTGCCGTGGTGGCGCTCGGGCGAGCCGGGGTGGGTCCTCGGGCTGCTCGTGGCGGCGTTCGCGCTCGTGGCGTCGGCGGCGGCGTACGCGGTCCCGGCGTGGCGGCACGTCCCGCTCGGCCCGGTCGGCGTCGTGGCCGCGATCACGGCGACGGTGCTCGGCCTGGACGTCGCGCTCGGGGCGCGGCTGTCGCTCGACTCGCTGATGGGCCCGGGCTCGCTGGTGGCCGGGCGGTTCTACGGGTTCGGCAACCCGGCGCTCGCCCTGTTCGTCACGGCGACGACCCTGGGCGCGGTCGCGCTCGTCGACCCCCTGGTCCGCCGTGGCCGGCGCCGGGCGGCGACCGCGGTGGTCGCGCTCACCGGGCTGCTGACCCTCGGGGTGGTGTCCGGCATCGTGTCGACGACGCCGACCACCGGGGCGAACTTCGGCGGCCCGCCGGTGGTCGTCGCGGGCTTCCTCGTCCTGGTCGTGGTGACGGCCGGGGCCCGGCTCGGCTGGCGCCGGCTGGTGCTGGTGGTCGGCGCGGGGATCTCGGCCTCGGTCGTGCTGTCCGTGCTCGACTGGCTGCGGCCGGCCGACGAGAGGACGCACCTCGGCCGGTTCGTCGAGACCGTGCTGGACGGCGGGCTGGGCGGCGTCCTGCTCCGGAAGGCCGGGACCAACCTGCGCATCCTGCTCGGCAGCGAGCAGACCCTGCTGGCGATCGGGGGCCTGCTGCTCGTCGTGATCCTCCTCGGCCGCCCCGCGCGCTCGGCGCTGCGGGCGGCCGACGGCGGTCCGTACGCGTGGCTGTCGGGTGGCGCGCCGCTGCGCGCGCTCACGAACGACGCCCCGCTCCTGGTCGGCGGGCTGACGGCGCTCGGGGTCGCGCTGGGGTTCGGGTTCGCGATCAACGACTCCGGCGTCGTCGTGCCCGCGACCGGCGTCGGGCTGGCGGTGCCGCTGCTGGTGGCCGCGTGCGCGACGTGGCTCCTGGGCCGCACCGCCCGCCCGGGCGGGCCTACGCCGGTCGCGCCATCCGCCGCGCCGCTCGTAGGCCGAACACCGCCGCAGGCCCGATCGTCGACCCCGGCCCGGGGTACGTCCGGCCCATGACCGACGCCGAGCTGTTCCCGGCCGCGTACAGCCCGTCGACGACGCTGCCGTCCTCGCGCAGCGCCCTCCCGTCGGCGTCGGTCAGCACGCCGCCCTTGGTGCCGAGGTCCCCGATGACGACCCGGAACGCGGTGAACGGGCCGCGCTCCAGCGGGCCGAGGTTCGGGTTCGGGTGCACCGTCGGGTCGCCGTAGTACCGGTCGTAGGCGGAGTTGCCGCGGCCGAAGTCGCCGTCGACGCCCGAGCGCGCGAAGCCGTTGAACCGCTGCACCGTGGCCCGGAACCGCGCGGGGTCGACGCCGATCCGGTCGGCCAGGTCGGCGAGCGACGGCGACTTCACGTACAGCCCCGCGTCGGCCAGGGCGCGCAGGGCGCGGGGGTCGAGGGCGTAGTTCCGCAGGTAGCGGCGGGCGTGCCGGGCGTCGGCGACCAGCCAGTAGGCGCCGTCCGGGTCGTGCTCGAGCATGTGGTGGCCGAGGTCGACGTAGGACTCGGACTCGTTGGCGAACCGGTCGCCGCGGGCGTCCACGAGGATCGAGTAGGGGAGCGAGCGCTCGCCGACCAGGAACGCGGGCGGCTCGCCCGGCGTCGGCGACGCCACCGAGGCACCCCACCACGCGTCGTCCATGAGCTCGACCGCCGCGCCCGCCTCCTGCGCGATCGCGATCGGCCGGCCGACGTTGCCGGGGTTGCCCGACGGGGCGCCGTCGATGCCGTGGAACTTCTGCCGCCACTCGGCGTTGTGCTCGAACCCGCCGCCGGCGATCATCACGCCGCGGCGGGCGCGCACCACGACCGGCCGGCCCTCGCGGGTGACCCGCACACCCGTGACCCGGCCGTCCTCGACGACCAGCTGCTCCAGCGGGCTCTCCAGCCACAGCGACGCGCCGCCGCGCTGCACGACCGCGTCGAGGAACGACGTCGCGAGGGCGGCCCCGATGCCGGCGAGGCGCTGCCCGCGGGCCACCGCGCCCAGGGTGCGGAACACGAACCGGGCGCCGCGCACGAACCCGGCGGGCGTCGACCAGGCGCGCTCCAGCAGCCACATGTCGTCGGTCTTGATCGGCAGCGGGACCAGGGCGCGGCAGGTCGACCACCAGTCGCCGATCACCTTCGTGTCGAGGGGCTTCGCCTCGATCGCGCGGCCGATCTTCCCGCCCGGCAGCTCCGGGTAGTAGTCCGGGTAGTCGGTCGCCCGCACGAACCGCATGCCGTGCCGCTCCGCCGTGGTGACGAAGTCCGCGACGCCGTCGACGAAGGCCTCCTTGCGTGCCCGGTCCGACGCCCGGCGGACGTCGCCCACGCACGCGTCGAGGTAGGTGAGCGCCTCGGCGCGGGAGTCGCCGACGCCGTCGCGCCGCATCAGGGGGTTGTCCGGGAGCCACATGCCGCCGCCCGACATCGCCGTGCTGCCGCCCCAGCGGTCCGTGCTCTCCAGCAGGAGCACGCTCAGGCCCTCGTCCACCGCGCCCAGCGCCGTGGCGAACCCGGCCGCGCCGGTGCCCACCACCACGACGTCGTAGACGTGCTCGTCGCTCGTGCCCATGCGGTCCTCCTCGACGCGATCCGGACACCGATGTCCGTTTAGGCCTCAGCATGGCCCGCGAGGGCGCCGCGGCGCAACGGCCGGGCGGGTGGCCGGCGCGTGACGCGGCGCGACGCGGCGTCGCGTGCACCGAGCGAGTACTCGACGCGTCGAGCGGGTAGCCAGCGCCTACTCGCTCGACGTGTCGGCTGCTCGGTCGGCCGGAAGGCGGGGCGGCCGGAGGGGCGGGCGCGCTGGCAGAGGGGGCGGAGGGGAGCGGGCGCGGAGCCGGCGCGCGGCGTTCCCCGCGCGGGTCAGGCGTCGGCCGGGCCGTCGACGACGAGCGTCGCGGCCGGGAGCTCGTCCGGCGCGTCGACGAGCAGGCCGCGCAGCCCGAGCACGAGCGCGCGCCGCAGGTGCCGGGCGGCGGCGTCCCCGCTCTCGACGGCGAGCACCCCCTCCGACATCGCGAACAGCAGCCGCAAGTCGTCGGCCGTCACGTCGGGTCGCACGCGGCCCCGGGCGCGGGCGTCCGCCAGCGCCGCGTCGAGCAGCGCGCCCGCCCGGCGCTCGACCTCCGCGACCGCCGGGTCGTCGGCGGCGTGCACGGCCCCGAACAGCCCGGGCGCGGCGACCTGCTGCGCCCCGATCTCGGCGACCAGGTGCTCGACCAGGCGCTCCGGCGGCAGCGTGCCGACGTGCCGCTCCAGCGCGTCGACGCGCGCCGCGTACACCGCCGCGACGAGGGCGAGCCGGTCGGGGAAGTGCCGGTAGAGCGTGCCCCGGCCGACGCCGGCCCGCTGCGCCACGCGGTCGAGCGGGACCGCGGCGCCCTCCTCGCGGAACACGGCCTCGGCCGCGGCGACGATCAGCCGCCGGTTGCGCACCGCGTCCCGTCGCTCCGCCACGTGCCGAGGGTAGGGGACCCGGGTGGCGGGGCGGAGCCGGTGGGCCGAACGCCCGCGCGGCGCCGGTGCCGCGTGCGAGGCTCGGGGGATGGCTGCCGACGACGACCGTCCCGCGCGCGCCCGCCCTCGCGACCTGGTCGAGGTCGTGCACGACGCCCCCGCCGAGGACCCCGACCGCCGGCCCGGGGCTCGCCGCCCCGCCCGCCGCTGGGTCCCGCTCGTGGCGCTCGCGGTCCCGGTTGTCGCCGTCGCGGCGGTGCTCGGCGCGCAGGCCGCGGGCGGCGGCACGTACGACCCCGACGTGGCCGGGGCACGGGTGTCGGAGCGCGCCCACGGGATCATGACGGCGGAGAGCGGCTTCGGGGCCGTCGGGGGGACGGGCGGCCCCGGGATGGCGATGACCGGCAGCTCGTCGGAGGCCCCGGAGCGCGGGGCGCACGACTTCACCGTCGTGTGCGCCTCGGAGCGCGGCCGCGGTGCCCACCTGACCGTCCGGGTCGGCGGCGAGGTCGTCGGCGAGGCGGATGTGGCGTGCTCGAACGGGGCAGACCCGGACGCGGACCCCCTGGTCACCGTGCTGCCGCTGGAGGAGCTCGGCGCCGGCTGGTCGTACGAGGTCGAGTCCGAGACGCAGGCCGCCGTCGCCGTCGCCGTCGTCCTCTCCTGACCGCGGCTCACCCCCGGCGCGTGACGACGCGGCGCGCGCCGGACGGCACGCTGGCGGCGTCGGGTCAGGACGCGGCGCGGGAGGGGGCGGGGCGGTGCTCTACCACATCCGGGTCGTCGGCCCCGAGCGGGACCTCGGCGGGCTGGGCGACTACGCCGACATCGTGGCGGCGCCGACCGGGGACGGAGCGATCCTGTCCTGCGAGGTGCCGGACGCCTCGGGCCTGACCGGGGTGGTGGCGCTGCTCTGCGACCTCGGGGTGGACATCGCGGAGCTCCAGGCGGTGTCCCGCCGCGCGTGACGCCGGCGGTCACACCAGGGCGCGGAGCACCGGCGACCACCCCGGCCCCGGCTCCGGGGCGTAGAGCCGCAGCACCAGGCTGAACGGCCCGGGCGGCACGGGGAGCCACCCGGCCCGGCCGGCGGCGTCGACCGGGGTCTCGTGCTGCAGCGCCACGACCAGCGCGCCGTCGGGTGCCCGGGGCAGGTCCGGCGTCCCCGGTCCGAGGGCGTACCGACGGGCGCGGTTCGCGACGAGCTCGCCCGACGGCTCGGCGTGCGCCGCGAGCGACCAGTGCAGCCGGGCGGGGACCGGGGCGGGCAGGGTCATCCGGTACCGCCGGTGGCCGGCCAGGGGTTCGCCGTCGACGGCGCGCCACCGCAGGGTGCGGACCTCGTCGGGCTCGGGCGCGTGCAGCTCGTGCTCCGCGGCGACGGCCCGCCGCAGCGCCGCCGACCCGGCCCCGGCCCCGCCCTCCGTCGCCGCCTCCAGGCCCTCCCGGCGCAGCGCGTCCTCGAGCTGCGCCGCCCCCAGCGCCGCCCCGCGGGCGACCAGCACCCGGGTCCGCGCGTCCGGGCCGCGCGCCCCCCACCCGTCCGGCCCGCCGGGCAGCACGCCGAGGCGTACCCACCGCTCGACGCGCTCGCGGTCCGCCGGATCGGTGGGCCGCGCGAGCCGGAGCAGCAGGGCGAGGTAGTCGACGAACCCGGCCCCCCAGGCGCGCTCCTCGTCCCACGGCAGCCACGCGACCGACGGCGCCGGCCGGGGCGGGGTGACGCCGCCGAGCGCGTGCAGGGGCCGCACCCGGTACGCCCGCTGCACGGCCCGCGCGGCGGGCAGGTCGCCGGGCCGGGGCACCGCGGTGCGGGTGAGCACCCGCACCAGCGACGACGCCGACCGCAGCACCCCACGCACCCCGGGCGGGACCGGCCCGTCCCAGCCCGGGCCGACGACGGCCCAGTCACCCGCGCGCGTCCCGGTTCGCGCGGCCCCGACGTGGGCGACGGTGCGCCCCAGCAGGTCGATCACCTGCGCCCCGGAGTACAGCCCGGCGGGCAGGTCGGCGTGGCCGACGACGGCGGGCTCGGCCCGCAGGTCGAGCCAGGCGCTCGACCGCAGCAGCAGCGGGTCCGCGGACCGGGTGCCGTCGCCGGGCGCGGGCGGCCCGTCGTCGTGGTCGAGCAGCCCGAGCGCCGCGACCCCGGTCCGCAGCTCGGTGCGCAGCTCCCGGTATCCCAGGAGCGCGGGGTGCGCCCACACCGCGGCCTCGGCGGCGGCCCGCACCACCTCCGGGTCGTGCGGGACCGGAACCGGTGCGGGCAGGGTCTCCGGCATCGCCCACCGTCCTCGCGCCCGTCCCGCACCGACGCCCACCAGCACAGCCGTGCGCGCCGCGCGTGGCCTCACCCGCGGCGCGTGAGCCGGGCACCGCGGGACCGCGGATCTGCGCGCGGGCCCCGGGCTCACCCGGCGCGGGTGAGGGAGTCAGGGGAGAACGTGACTCACGATCACCCCGGATCTGTCACTGTGGTGGCGGGCCAACCCGGGACGCGCGAGCAGGCGGTCTACGGTGAGGTCGGGCACGCGTCGGGGGGCGTGGAATGGACGCTGGGGACATCGGCGGGGCGGCACGTCGTGGGCGACCGGGCGTGCCTCGCGGTCGCGCGGCCCCGGGGGGCAAGTTCACGGTCCCGCGACCGCCGCGCGGCCTGGTCGTGCGGTCGCGGTGCGACGAGGCGCTGGCGGCGACGGTGGCCGCGCACCGGCTGACGGTCGTGAGCGCGCCGGCGGGTTTCGGCAAGACGACGCTGCTCGCGCAGTGGGTGGCGCGCGCGCCGGGCCGGGTGGCGTGGGTCTCGCTCGACCCGCTCGACGACGAGCCCGGGCGCCTGGTGCGGGTCCTGGGCGACGCGCTCGCGCGGATCGCGCCCGGCGCCCGGCCCGAGGAGGACCCGGTGCCCGATCGGGGGGTGGCGACCGTCGCCCGGCGGCTGGACGCCCTGGTCACGGCGCTCGAGGCGCTGCCGCCCGAGACGGTGGTGGTGCTGGACGACGTGCACCTGCTCTCCGCCCGCACCTCCCGCGAGGTCCTCGGCCCGGTGCTCCGCTACGCCGGTCCCCGGTTCGTGCTGGCGGGCCGGTACGACGCGGCGCTGCCGGTCAACCGGATGCGCATGGCCGGCGAGGTCGGCGAGCTCCGGGAGCGGACCCTGGCGTTCACGGAGGAGGAGGTTGGCGACGTCGTGCGCGCGGTGGGCGTCCCGGGCGACGCCGCGGCGGTCCGGGCGCTCTGGGAGATCACGCGCGGCTGGCCGGTCGCGGTGCGGCTGGCGCTCGCGGCGGACGTGCTCAGCGGGTCGGGCGAGCCGCTGGCGCACCTGCGCGACCGCGACGTGCCGATCACGGGGTACCTGGTGGAGGAGGTCGTCGGGTCGCTGCCGGACGACCTCGCCGACTTCGTGCTGCGCGCGAGCGTGGCCGACCAGGTCGACCCCGAGCTCGCCGAGGCGCTGGTGCCGGGCGGGGCCCGGCTGCTCGACGAGTGCGTCGGCCGCGGGCTGTTCCTCACCGACGTCGGCGACGCCGGTGACGGCCCGGTGTACCGGTGGCACGCCCTCGTGGCCGCGCACGCGCGGGTCGTCCTGACCCGCCGGGACCCGCTCGCGGCGCGGGTGGCGCACCGGGTGGTCGCGGCCCACCTCGGTCCTCGCGACCCTGCGGCGGCGATCCGGCACGCCCTCGACGGGCACGCGCCGGACCTCGCGGCACGGGTGCTCGGCGAGCGGTGGCCGGACCTCGTGGTGCGCGGCGACGTCGGCCAGGTGCGCGGGCTGCGCGCGGCGCTGCCGCCGCGGTACCGCAGCGACCCCGACGTCCTGCTGGCGCTCGCGGCCGCGCACGCCTACGAGGCCGACGGTGCGGGCGACGACGACGGCGGGCCGGCGTGGGTCGGCGAGCTGGTGCGGACGTTCCTCGGCCCGGGCCGCCCGGCGCTGGAGGAGTCGGTGCGCCGCGGGCGGGCCCTGCTCGACGGCGGGGTGCCCGACAGCGGGGTGCCCGACGACGCCGTCCGGGCGCTCGCCCTGTACCTCGTGGGCCGCGCGGAGCTGCAGCAGTACGGACCCGACCCGGCCGCGCTCGGGCACCTCGCGGCTGGCGGGGCGCTCGCCGCCGAGCGGGGCTGGGTCGCGCTCGAGCTCGGCTGCCGGGCGGAGGAGGCGCTCGCCGCCTCCCTGCGCGGCGACGTCGGCGCCGCGCTGGACGGGGCGCGGGCCGTGCTCGCCACCGCGGCGCTGCACGAGTGGCAGGGCGCGAGCATCGTCGCCTCGGCCCACCTGGCGTGCGGCGTCGCGTCGTACTGGCGCGACGAGCTGTGCGCGGCCGCCGGGCACCTGCGGGCAGCGATCGAGGCCGCGGGCCGGAACCGGCGCGAGGTCGCGGTGCACGCCGCGGGCGTGCTGGCCATCGTCTGCCTGGCGCAGGGCGACGCGCCCGGGCTCGCGCGGGCCCGGGAGATCACCGACGCCCCCTGGCCGGACGGCGCCGCGCCCGAGCACCTGACGGCGTTCCGCGACTTCCTCACCGCCGTGCAGCTGGGCGCCGAGGACCGGCCGCGCGAGGCGCTGGCGATCGTCGACGAGACGTCGGTCGCGTTCGCGGACCCGCTCGCCCTCGGCTGGCAGAGCGACCAACTGCTGCGCATCGGGGACATCGAGGGCGCGGAGCGCGCGCTGCGGGCGGCCGAGCGCGCCGCGGCCGGTGCGGCGGCCGTCCTCGGGGCGACGCCCGCGCAGGTGCGGGTCGCGAACCTGGCGGCCGCCGCCGCGCTGCACGCCGACGAGGACGCGGGCGCGGCGCACGTGGCGCTGGAGGCGGCGCTGGCGGCCGCGGCGCCGCACGGGCTCGTCCGCCCGCTCCGGGACCGCGCGGCCGCGCTGCACCCGCTGCTGTCGGCGCACCTCGAGTGGGGGAGCGCGCACGAGCCGCTGGTCACGCGGCTGCTCGTCGCCGAGCACGAGGCCCCGACGCCGCGGGCCTCCGCCTGGGACCTGACGCCGCGGGAGCGGGACGTGCTGGCCTGCCTGCGGTCGTCCCTGACCTCGGAGGAGATCGCCGGCTCGCTGTTCCTGTCGATCAACACGGTGAAGACCCACATGCGGGCGATCTACCGGAAGCTCGGCGTCGACGGGCGGCGCGCCGCCGTGCGGACGGCGGTGCAGCGCGGCCTGCTCTGACCCGCCGGCCCCGCGTCAGGTCGACACGGGCCGCAGCTCGCCGCCGTGCACGACCAGCGCCCAGAGCACCGTGACGCACAGCCCGATCGAGACCAGGGACCACCACGGCGTCGCCGGCAGGGCGGCGAACTGCAGCAGCAGCTCCAGGCCGACCAGGACCACCGCGGTCACCCGGGCCCAGGTGGCGGCCGTGGTCAGCAGGGAGATGCCGACCACGAACACCAGGGCCGACACCGCGAGGTGCACCCAGCCCCACGTCGAGACGTCCACCGCCGCCAGCCCGTAGCTCGTCCAGGCGACGATCGTGTGCGGCGAGAACACCGCGACCAGGCCGCTGAACATCCCCCACAGGCCCATGAGGATCATCATGAGCGCGGCGAACCAGATCCAGCCGACCCAGGCGGTCTCCCGCGGCCGCACCCGGGTACCCGGGTCCGCGGAGGCCTTCGTCATGGCCGTCCTCCTCCCGACCGGGGCGTGACCCGGTCCCCGCTCCGGCTCCGGCGACCGCTCAGGCGTTCTGCTCGAACACCTCGCGCAGCCGCGCCTCCTCCTCCTCGGAGAGGTTCGTCTGGATCAGCTCGGGGTGGATGCCCTGCTCCTTGAGCGCCCCGAAGACCTTGTCCGGCACGGCGCCGGACGACAGCAGGAACAGCGCCGACGTGCCCGGCGTGACCTTGCTGCGCACCGACTGGATGAAGTCGTCGTCGATGCCGACGTCGGTGAGCGACCCGGCGAGCGCGCCGGCCGCCGCACCGATCGCGGCGCCGATGAGCGGGATGAAGAACAGCAGGCCGAAGAGCATGCCCCAGAAGGTGCCGCCCAGGGCGCCCGCGGCGGCGAGGCTGTGCGCCTGCCGGGTCTTCGGCTTCGACTTGTCCGGGTCCCAGGACACCGTGGCGGCGTCGTGCACCTGGATGAGCTCCTGCTTCGCCAGCGACTCGAGCGCCTGCTCGGCCTGCTGCGCGCCGCCGGGGGTCTCGAACTTCCACACGCTGAGAGTGGCCACCGTCGTGCTCCTTCGTCGGTTCGTCGTGCTCGTCGGTCTCGTCGCCGGGTGGGACGTCTGCCAGCCTCACCGGGGCGGCGAACGCCGCGCATCGCCCGGGCCGGGTGACCCCGCCGGTCCGCGGCGGGTCATCCGCGGAGGACGACGCCGCGGGGCCGCCGGGGCGCGAGGCTCGTCGCGAGCACCGACGACCGGGGGGAGTCGCCATGCCCGAGGACCGCGCCGCGACAGCGCTCGGCCACCCCGCGGACGCGGGCGCGCAGGAGCGGGCCGGTCGCACCCCGGGGGGGCCGGATCCGGTGCTCGCGCCGGGGGCGACGCGCCTCGCGCTCGCCGCGGTCGCCGCCGCGGGCGGCCTGGCCCTGGTCGTCGCGCGCGCCCGCGCCGGCGTCGCGCTCGAGCCCGTCGCGTGGGAGGCCGCCGCGCAGGTGGTGGGCGCCGCGACGCTGCTGCTGCGCCGGGAGGTGGTGGCGCTCGCGGTCTGCCTCGCGCTGTGCCTGGTGTCGCCCGTGCTCGCGACCCCGGTCGCGCTGTACCTGGTCGCGCGGTGGGCCGGTCCACGCGCGGTCTGGCTCGGTCTGGTCGCCGCGCTGCTGATGGTCTGGCCCGTGTGGCAGGTCACCGCGTTCCGCACGGGCGTGGCGGTGCCGCTCCTGCTGCTGCTCGACGTGCTCGTGCCCTGGCTGGCCGGGCGCGGGCAGCGGTCGGCGGCGCACGCGGCGGTGCTGCGGGTCGCCCAGGAGCGCGCCGCCGCACAGGCCGCCACGCTCGCGGTCCGGCGGGCCGAGCGCACCCGGCTCGCCGGGGAGCTGCACGACGTCGTCGCGCACCGGATCAGCCTGATCGTGCTGCACGCGAACCTGCTGGACGCCGCCACGGACGACCCGGCCGTGCACGCCGCAGCGGGGGAGATCCGGGACACCGGGCGCGCGGCGCTGGACGAGATGCGCGAGGTGCTGCGGCTGCTGCGGCGGGACCCCGGCGAGGACGGGCTGGCCCGGCACGCGCTGCCGGAGGTCGAGGGGCTGGTCGCCGCCGCGCGGGACGTCGGGCAGCCCGTCACCGCCGTGGTCGCCGCCGCGCACCGCGACCCGCCCGACCCCGCGGAGCGCACCGCCGTCCGGGTCGTCCGCGAGGGCCTGACCAACGCCGTCCGGCACGCGCCCGGCGCGGGCACCCGGGTCCTGGTCGAGGACGCCGGGCCCGAGCTGCACGTCCAGGTGCTCACGACCGAGGCGCGGTCGGTGCCGACGGGGCTCACCACCGGCGGCACCGGCCTGGCCGGGCTGCGGGAGCGGGTGGCGCTGGTCGGCGGCCGGCTGGACGCCGGGCCGACGCCGGCGGGCGGGTTCCTGCTCGACGCCCGGCTGCCGAGGCGGGCGACGCCGGCGTGATCCGGGTGCTGGTCGTCGACGACGAGGCGCTGTTCCGGCAGGGCATCGCCCGCCTCGTCGCCGCCGCGCCCGACCTCGAGGTCGTCGGCGAGGCGGCCGACGGGCGGGCCGCCGTCGAGCAGGTGCGCGCGCACCGGCCCGACGTCGTGCTGCTCGACATGCAGATGCCGGTGATGGACGGCCTGAGCGCCGCCCAGGAGATCCTGCGGGCGGGCACCGGCGCGGCCGTGGTCGTCCTCACCAGCTTCCTGTCCGACCGGTACATCGTCCCGGCGCTCCGGCTGGGGGCCGCCGGCTACCTGCTCAAGGACAGCTCGGTCGACGAGCTGCACCGGGGGATCCGCGCCGCGGCGGCGGGGGACGCGATGCTGTCGCCGACCGTGACCCGGCGGCTGCTCGACGCCGTCGGGCCCGCGCTGTCCGGGCTGGCGCAGGAGGCCCGGGACCGGGTCGCGCCGCTCAGCGCCCGGGAGCGGGACGTGCTCGCCTGCGTGGCGGAGGGGCTGTCGAACGCAGAGACGGCGCGGCGGCTGTACCTGGCGGAGCCGACCGTGAAGGCGCATCTGGCGCACGCGATGACGAAGCTCGGCGTCGACAACCGGACCCAGGCGGCGATCGTGGCGCACGACGCGGGGCTGGTGCCGCCGGGCTCGGGCTGAGCCGCACGGGCTCGAGGAGCATCCGTTCGGACCGGGTCGGACGAGCCGGTCGGACGAGGCCGTGGGGGTGCCCGCGGCGGCAGCGTGGTGGGTGTCGACGGGGGCGGGCAGGCCGCCCCCGCACAGCCACCAGGAGCCCGCCATGTCGTCCCTCGCCCTCGTCCTCGCCGCGTCCGTCTCCGGCGCGACGCTCGTCCTCCCGGCCGCCCCCGCGACACCGGCGACGGACCTCGCGGCGGCGGACGGGCACGGGATCGTCTGCACGGCTGCGGCCCCGGCGGCGTCGACGCGGGTGCTGCGGTCCGCCGCCTGGACCGAGGACGTCCCCGGGTGGACCGAGACCGTCCGCGAGGCGTGGACCGACACGGTGCCCGGCTGGACCGAGACGGTGCGCGACGCCTGGACCGAGGAGGTGCCGGCGTGGACGGAGACCGTCCGCGAGGCGTGGTCCGAGCGGGTGCTCGTCACGCCCGCGCACACCGTCGAGGAGGTCGTCACGGAGGCCTGGGAGGAGACGGTCGTGGACGCGCCGGCGTGGACCGAGACGGTCGACCACCCCGCCGTCACGCGCACCGTCGAGCACCCGGCCGTCACCCGGACCGAGTGGCTGATGCGGCAGAAGAACGGCAACGGCGAGACGTGGACCGCGGACCGGTCCACGTTCCCCGGGAACGGCTGGCGGGTCGTCGACCAGCGGGAGACCGTCGTGACGCCTGCGTGGACCGAGACCGTCGTCGACCGCGCCGCGTGGACCGAGACGATCGAGCACGCGGCGGTGACGCACGTCGAGCAGCACCCCGCGGTCACCCGGACCGTCGAGGTCCCCGACGAGTGGGGCACCGTCGAGCACCCGGCCGAGACCGTCGAGCACCCCGCGACGACCGTGCAGCACCCGGCCGAGACGGTCGACCACCCCGCCCGGACGGTCGAGCACGCGGCCGTCACGGTCGACCACCCGGGGCGGACGGTCCTGCACCCGGCCGTGCTCGACGAGCTGCCCGGCGACCCCGCCGCGGCGTCCTGCGTGGCGGCCGCCGACCCGGACGCGGTGCCGGTCGCGGCGGCGCTGGCGGCCCCCGCGCTCGTAGGCCCTGCGGCGCTGCCGGCCGACGCGGTCGCGCCGGCGGCGGCGACGTCGTCGGCCGTGCTGGCGGCAACCGGCTCGGACGCCGCGGG
>NZ_JAHVCI010000030.1:0-50876 GCF_019265565.1 Cellulomonas sp. PS-H5 | reverse complement strand
CGGCCGGCCCGCCGTCGTCGTCCGCGCCCGGGCGCAGGCCCGCCGCACGCGCGCGGTGCCGCGCCGGACGCTGCGGCCGCTGCAGGCCGACGGCCGGACCGTGTGGCGGCAGTGGCGCGACCGGCGGCTCACCCGCGCCGAGGCCCGCCGGGTCGTGCGGGCGCCGAGCGAGCTGGAGCTGCGCGAGCTCGCGGCGCTGGCCCTGCGGCGCCGCGCCGGCCTCGCGGTCGTCGCCGTCGCCCTCGTCGTCGTCACGGCCGCGGCCTTCGGGCCGCTCGTGCTCGGCACGCTGTCCGGCGAGTCGCTGGTCGGGGGAGCGCTGCTCGCGGCCTCGTCCGGTCTGGGCGACGTGTGGGCCGCGGCCACCAGCGGCTGGGTGTCGGGCGGCCTCGGCTCTCCCGGGCCCGCCGACGCCCTGGTCACGGCCCTGCTGCCCGGGACCGCGGTCGCCGGCGGCAGCCTGGGCGTCGCGCTCGCGGTGCTCGTGCTCGGCGCGGTGCTGCTCTCGGGGCTCGGCGCCTGGTTCGCCGCGGGCGCCGCCACCCGGTCCGTCGGCGTCCGGGTGTGGGCCGCGGTCGTCTGGGCCGCGCTCCCGAGCCTGCTGCTGGCCGCGGGCCAGGGTCGCGCCGGGGCGGTGCTCGTGCACGTGGCGCTGCCGTGGCTCGCGCTCGCGCTGGCGCGGGCCGTCGGGGCGCAGCAGGTCGACGTGGTGCTGTCCGGCGTCGCCACCGCCGCGCGCGCCGAGGACGGTGCCGTGCCCGGGCGGGACCTCGGCGCTGAGGAGTGGCCCGACCCCGAGGCGTGGGCGCGCGCGGGCGAGCCCGCACGTCGCCGTGGGCGCCGGGCGGCGGGGCGCGGGGACGACGACGCGGGGAGCGCGACGGGCGCGACGCCCGTCGTCACCGGCGCGACTCCTGCGGTCACCGGCGCGACGCCCGCGGTCACCGGCTCGGGCGCCGAGGTCGAGGGCGACCGCGCGGAGGCGGCCGACGACCTGCCGAGGACGGGCGCCACCCCGGCCGTGGCCGCGGAGGGGTCCGCCGCCGAGCGCGACCGCGACGAGGCCGGCGACGTGACGCCGGTGCGCGGCACCCGCGCAGTGCCGGCCACCACCGGGGCGACCGAGGCCGTGACGGCGCGGGTCCCGGCGACCGACGACGCGGCCGCCGACACCACCGGCACGGCGGCTGACGACGCCACCGGCACGGCGGCTGACGACACGGCCGGCGCGACGGCTGACGACGCGGCCGACGCCCACCCCGACGACCTCCCCGCCACCCCCACCCGCCCGGCGGGCTCGATCGCCGCGGCCGCCGCCGCGTCCCTCGCGTTCGCCGTCGTGGCCGCCGGGGCCCCGGCGCTGCTGCTGCCCGGCGTGCTGCTCCTGCTGGTGGTCGCCGCGTGCGCCCCGCGCGGCCGCCGGCTGCGTGTCGTGCTCGCCGCGGTGCCCGCGCTCGTCCTGCTGGGCCCGCTGCTCGCCGAGGCGGTGTCCCGCGGCCTCGACGGCGTGCGGCTGCTCGTCGCCGACCCCGGTGCCCCGCTCGCCTCCGACCCGGCGTCCGCGGTCGCCATGCTGCTCGGCGTGCCGGTCGACGCCACCTCTCTCGTGCCGTCCTGGCTACCCGGCTGGGTGCCGGAGTCGGTCGTCACCTGGTGGCCGGTCGCGACCGGGGGCGCCGTGCTGCTGCTGGCGCTGATCGCCCTGCTGCGCGGGGCACCGATCGCGCGGGCGGTGCGGCTCGGCTGGGTCGTCGCCGCCGTCGGCCTGGTGGCCGCCCTGGTCGCGGGCCGCGTGGCCGTCGGCGAGGACGACGGCGCGGTCGTCGTCGGCTGGGCGGGCTCCGGCATCTCGCTCGCGATGGCCGGGCTGCTCGCCGCCGGGGTGCTCGGCACCCGCGGGGCGCGGGCGTGGCTCGACCGCGCGTCGTTCGGCTGGCGGCAGCTGACCGCCGCCGTCGTGACCGCCGTGGTCGTCGTGCTGCCGCTGACCGCGTGGGTCGGCTGGGCGTGGCAGGCGCGCGACGGCGCCGCCGCGGACCTGACGACCATGGACCGCGCGGTCGTGCCGGCGATCGGGCGGCAGACCCAGCAGTCCGAGGACGCCCCGCGGGTGCTCGCGCTCGTGCCCTCGACCGAGGACCCCGCGAGCTCCGGACCCGCTGCGGGGGCGGTCGACTGGCAGCTGCTGCGCGGCGACGGACCGCAGGTCCTCGAGTCGGCGGCGGCCGCGCGGACGGCCGGTCTCGCCGGCGGGCTGACCGACCCGGCCGCCGCGGAGCCGGACGACGCGGACGCCGAGGTCGAGGCCGTCGTCGGCACGCTCGCCGTCGGGTCCAGCACGGACGTCGCCGCGGACCTGGCGGCCCTGGCCGTCGCGGACGTGCTGGTGCCCCCGCTGCCCGCGGCCGAGGACGACCTCACGCGGCAGCAGGCGCGCACGGCGCTGATCGGGCGCCTCGACGCCACGCCCGGCCTCGAGCGGATCACCGAGGGCGACTCCGGGGTCATCTGGCGCGTGCAGCCCTCGGGCGGCGCGGTCGGCGAGGACGCGCAGGGCTCGACGGCCGACGCGTCCGCCGACGCGGACACGGCCGCCGACTCCGCCGTGCCCGCCGTGGTGACCGCCTGGGCGCGCCTGGTCCCGGACGCCCGCGCCACCCAGGACGCGGCCGGCCTGGCGTCCGCCGACGCGGTCGCCGTGCCGGCGGTGCCGGGCGTCGTGGCGCGGGTGGACACCGAGATCGCGCCGGGCGACGCCGGACGGCTGCTCGTGCTCGCCGAGCGCGCGGACGCCGGGTGGCGCGCGACGCTCGACGGCCGGCCGCTGCGCGCGGTGACCGACGGCTGGCGGCAGACGTTCGAGGTCGGGGGTGAGGGCGGCCGCCTGGTCGTCACGCACACCGCCCCCGACCGGACGGCGTGGACGGTCGCGCAGGGTGCCGTGGGGCTGCTGGCCCTGCTGCTCGCGCTGCCCGTCCGCCGCCGTCGGGCTGGGAGGCGATGACATGACGGACCCGACCGTCGCGCGCCCGCGCCGGACCGGGCGCGTCGCGCGCCTGCTCTCCGGCGCGCTGGTGCTCGGCCTCACCGGCGGCGTGGTCGCGATCGCCGTGGCGGCGCCGCCGACCGAGGCCCGCCCCGTGCCGGCCGCCACCGTCGACGTCGCGCCGACGGCCACGACCCTGGTCTGCCCGGGGCCGCTCCAGCTGCCCGACGACACGCTGTCCGGCGACTCCGCCTTCGACCGGGTGCCGGTCGCGCCCGTCGAGCGGGTCACCGGCTTCGACACCGTGGCGTCCGCCACCGCCTCGCTGACCGTGCTCGGCGCGGACCCGGTCGCGCTGACGGGCGGCACGGGGTCCGTCGCGTCGCCCGGGGCCGCGACGGTGCTGCGCGCGGAGCCCGTGGACGGCGAGCCCGCCCGGGTCGCCGGCGCCACGTCGTCGGTCGTCACCGACGGCGACCTCCGCGGCCTGTCCGCCGCGTCCTGCGCGCGCCCGTCGGCCGACGTCTGGCTGGTCGGCGGCAGCACGGAGCTGGAGAGCACCGCCGACCTCGTGGTCGTGAACCCGGGTGCCACGCCCGCGGACGTGACCGTCGAGGTGTGGGGCCCGTCGGGCCCGGTCGACCTCGCGAACGGCGGCACGTTCCTCGTGGCGCCCGGGGCCGAGCGCGTGCTGTCGCTGCCCGGCGTCGCCGCCGAGCAGCGCCGGATCGCGGTCCGGGTCACCGCCGCGGGCGGCCAGGTGTCGGCGTACCTCCAGGACGCCCTGCTCGACGGGTTCACCCCCCGCGGCACCGACCTCGTCACCGCGGGCACCGGCCCGGCGACGACCCAGGTCGTCCCGGGCATCTCCGTCGTCGCCACCGAGGTGGACGCCGCGGACGCGGGCGCACTCCGGCTGCTCGTGCCCGGCGAGGTGGACGCGACCGCCTCCGTGCGGCTGCTCGGGCCGGACGGAGACGTCGAGCTGCCCGGCGCGCAGGAGCTCGACCTCCCCGCGGGCGAGGTCACGGACGTGTCCCTCGGCGGGCTCGCCGCCGGCAGCTACACCGCGGTGGTGGAATCGACCGAGGCCGTGGTCGCCGGCGCGATGATCGCGCGCGAG
The DNA here is from genome assembly GCF_019265565.1 of Cellulomonas sp. PS-H5. Lineage (NCBI taxonomy): Bacteria > Bacillati > Actinomycetota > Actinomycetes > Micrococcales > Cellulomonadaceae > Cellulomonas > Cellulomonas sp. PS-H5. Next base: position 46,767 of record NZ_JAHVCI010000030.1, on the reverse strand, counting down.
GGCAAGGCCGGCGAGCTGGACGAGGGGCCGCGGCTGGAGCGGGCCTGGGCCGCGTCCGCGACCCCCGGGAGCGGCCTGGTCGCGGTGCCGGCGGGGGCCACCGCGAACGTGACCGTCACGGCGGTGCCCACGGGTGACGAGGGCGCGGCACCCGCCCCGACCGCGTCGACGTCCCCGAGCCCGGAACCCACCGAGGGACAGGTGCCCGACCTCGACGCCGATGCCGCGCCCCCGGGACGGACGGTGACCGTGACGCTCCGTGGCTACGGGGAGTCCGGCGTGCTCGGCGAGCGCAAGGTGGAGGTGCCGGTCGGGTCGACCGTGCCGTTCCGCGTCCAGGAGCTCGGTGCCCGTGTCGTGGGCGTCGAGGTCGTCGCGCCGGAGGACCCGTCGGTCGTGCTGGCCTGGTCCCTGTACGCCGCGGTGGCCGACCCGAGCGGCTCGCTCATCTCGGTGCTGTCCCCCGTCACCGACGCCGCCGCGGTGACGCACGCCGAGGTGCGTCGGGGATCGCGCGTCGGCCTGGACTGACGCGGACGGCGCCGCGGCTCAGCGCGCGGCGCGCAGCTCCACGACCTCGCGCGCCTTCAGCCCGACCGACACCGCGGCGCGCACCGGCCACTGGTACCACCGGTGGTACCGCCGGTGCAGGTACCGCTCCGCGGACCGGTGGTGCGCCGAGATCATCGCGGCCGGTTTGGCCTTCCACGACACCCCGCCGACGTGGGTCACCCGCGCCGACGGCACGTAGACGTTCGGCCGCCCCGCGAGCGCGAGGCGCTCGCCCAGGTCGACGTCCTCGAAGAACATGAAGTACGCGTCGTCGAACCCGCCGACCGCCTCGAACGCGTCCCGGCGGAGCAGCAGGCAGGCCCCGGACAGCCAGCCGGCGAACCGCTCGGTGCCGGCCGTCTCCTGGCGGCGCTGGTAGGCGCGCGTCCACGGGTTCCCGGGCCAGACCTTGCCGAGCACGGCGTGGCCGGCGCCCTGGGTCAGCGACGGCAGCTCGCGCGCCGACGGGTAGACCGTCCCGTCCTCGTTGAGCAGCGCGGGTCCGAGCGCCCCGGCCGCGGGGTGCCGCTCCGCGGCGTCGAGCAGGGCGTCGAGGGAGCCGGGCTCCCAGACGACGTCGGGGTTGGCCACCACCAGGAACGGCTGCGTCGCGCCGCGTGCGCCGGCGTTGGCGCCGCCGCCGTAGCCGAGGTTCTCGCCGGTGCGGACCACGCGACCGCCCGCCTCGGCGGCGACCCGGTCGGCGACGGAAGGGTCGGCACCGTTGTCGACCACGACGAGCTCGACGGGCGCGGTCGTCGCGGCGGCGAGGGACCGGGTGAAGTCGGTGAGCTCCGGACCCGGGTTGTACACGATCGTGACCACGCGGACCGCGGGGCGGCCGGCGGACGGGGTGGCGGGGGCGCGGCTCGGCTCGGGGGTCGTCGTCATGGCCGGGTCAGGCTACCGTCCGTCCCCGAGCTCGGGGTCGACCTCGTCGGGCGAACGTCCCAGCAGGTGCGCGACCTGCTCGACGACCACCTCGTGCACGACGTCGGCGAGCTCGTCCGCGTCGACGGCCCGGGACTCCACGGGCCGCCGGTACACCACGATCCGCGGCGGTAGGCCGGGCTGCGACGGGAACGACCGCCCGAGCGGCACGCCGCCGGACTCCCAGGGCGCCGGGTCGGACGGGGGCACGTCCTCGACGGCGAACTCGACGCCGTCGAGGTACTTCCCCCAGCGGACCTCCAGGCGCTCGACCGAGTCGAGCACGAGGTCGTCGAACCGCTCCGCGCGGGTGCGGTGCGCGGGCAGCGAGGCCGGGAGCAGCGGGCCGCGGATGCCGCGGCCACGGCGGTCGCGGCGGCGGACGGCGCCGACGCGGGGGACCGGTCCGCCCGGGGTTCCGGGGGCGGCGGGGACGTGCCGACGGGGTGCCACCACGGCACTGTATCCGGGTGACAACGCGGGTCGCGCGCACGCTCCGGCCGCGGGCGGCGGTAGGTTCTACCCCGTGAGACCCGTCCGCCAGTGCTCCCGCACCGCGTGCGGTCGTCCGGCGGTCGCGACCCTGACGTACGTGTACGCCGACTCGACGGCCGTCCTCGGCCCGCTCGCCAACCTCGCCGAGCCGCACTCCTACGACCTGTGCGCCGAGCACGCCTCGCGCCTCACCGCCCCGCGGGGGTGGGAGGTCGTCCGGCTGACGCCCGAGTTCGTCGAGACCGGCCCGAGCCACGACGACCTGCTCGCGCTCGCCGACGCCGTGCGCGAGGCGGGGCGACCGGCCCCCCGGCACGCAGCCGCGGTCCCCGACGGCCTGCCGCCGGCCGCCGAGCTCGACACCGAGCGCCGCCGGGGTCACCTGCGCGTGCTGCGTGGCGAGGAGGGCTAGCGCGCGATGGCCGGTGCAGGGGGCGGTGGAGCAGGACGCCGCAAGGGACGCCGGGGGGAGCCCGAGCCGACGCCGCTGGGCTCGCTGAGCCAGGCCGGGCAGGAGCACGCCCCCGGGACGGGCGAGTGCGAGGTCTGCGGGTCGACGCGGCTCACCCGGCTGCACCTCGCGCTGGCCGACGGGACGGACGTGACGTTCGTGTCCTGCCACGAGTGCGAGCACCGGGCGTGGTTCCCGCTGGACGGCGACGGGACGTCGCTGAGCCGGGACGAGGTCGTGCGGCGGTCGAGCCGGGGCTGATCCCACTCGTCCGGGTGGAGGGGGAGCACCCCTGGAGGCCCCGCGTGGCCCCACCCCGATGGGATACCGTGACGCCGTGCCTGAGACCTCCGCGCTGCCCGACCTGACCGGCCTGATCAAGGCGTACGACGTCCGGGGCACGGTCCCGGACCAGCTGAACGCCGGCGTCGCCCGCGCGATCGGCGCGGCCTTCGCCGACGTCGTCGTCCTGCCCGAGGCCGCGGACGGGGCCCGTCCTCGCGTGGTGATCGGCAACGACATGCGCCCGTCCGGCCCGGAGCTGGTCGGCGCGTTCGCCGAGGGGTTGGCCGCGCGGGGTGTCGACGTCATCACGATCGGCCTGTGCTCGACGGACGGCCTGTACTTCGCGTCGGGCAAGCTGGGCATCCCGGGCGCCATGTTCACGGCGAGCCACAACCCCGCCGAGTACAACGGCATCAAGCTGTGCCGCGCGGGCGCCCGCCCGGTCGGCCAGGACTCGGGCCTGTCCCGGGTGCGCGACCTCGCGGCCGAGTACCTGCGCGACGGCGTGCCGGCCGCGGCCGAGGGCACCGCCGCCGGCGAGGTCACCGAGCAGGACCTGCTGGGCGACTACGCCTCCTTCCTGCGCGGCCTGGTCGACCTGTCCGGCATCCGCCCGCTCAAGGTCGTCGTGGACGCCGGCAACGGCATGGGCGGGTTCACCGCGCCGGCCGTGCTCGGCACCGGCGCGGGCCTGCCGGAGCTGCCGCTCGAGGTCGTGCCGCTGTACTTCGAGCTGGACGGGACCTTCCCGAACCACGAGGCGAACCCGCTCGAGCCGGAGAACCTGCGCGACCTGCAGAAGGCGGTCGTCGAGCACGGCGCCGACATCGGCCTGGCGTTCGACGGCGACGCCGACCGCTGCTTCGTGGTCGACGAGAACGGCGACCCGGTCAGCCCGTCGGCGATCACGGCGCTGGTCGGCCTGCGCGAGATCGAGCGGGAGAAGGCGGAGGGCCGCACGCCCACCGTGATCCACAACCTCATCACCTCGATGGTCGTGCCGGACCTGGTGACCGCGGCCGGCGCCAAGGCCGTCCGCACCCGCGTGGGTCACTCGTTCATCAAGGCGCAGATGGCCGAGTCGGACGCGGTGTTCGGCGGCGAGCACTCCGCGCACTACTACTTCCGCGACTTCTTCTTCGCGGACACCGGCATGCTCGCGGCGCTGCACGTGCTCGCCGCGCTCGGCGGCCAGCCGCACCCGCTGTCGGCGCTCGCCGAGCAGTACCAGCCGTACGTCGCCTCCGGGGAGATCAACTCCCGCGTCGCGGACGTCGCCGCCGCCCGCGCGCGGGTCGTCGAGGCGTACGTCGAGCAGCAGGGTGCCGGCCCGGTCACGGTCGACGAGCTCGACGGCCTGACGGTCTCGCACTGGGACGCCCAGCCGCAGTGGTGGTTCAACCTGCGCGCGTCGAACACCGAGCCGCTGCTGCGCCTGAACGTCGAGGCCGCGGACGAGGACATCATGGAGAAGGTCCGCGACGACGTGCTCGCCCTCGTCCGCCAGGACGGCGCCGCGTGAGCGCCGCCGAGCCCGTGGGCACCACCGGCCTCGCCCCCTGGGTGCGGGAGCTGCTCCGCTGCCCCGTGACCGGTGCGACGCTCGTGGACGGCGTCGGCCCGGGCGGCCAGCCGGAGCTCGTGTCGACCGACCCGGACCGCCCGCTGGCGTACCCCGTCCGCGACGGCATCCCCGTCCTCCTCGCCGACGAGGCCCGCCCGGTCTAGCATCACCGCTCGGGCCACCGCGCGGCGGCCTCGGGGGACCTCGGTCGCCCGTGCGCTGACCAGCGGAGGGACCGGCATGGCACACGGAGGCGGGAACAAGGCGATCATCGCCGCGCTGTCCGCGAACCTGGGCATCGCGGTGACGAAGTTCATCGCGTTCCTGCTCACCTCGTCGAGCTCGATGCTGGCCGAGGCGGTGCACTCGGTGGCCGACTCCGGCAACCAGCTGCTGCTGCTCGTCGGCGGCCGCCGGGCCCGGCGCGCGGCGGACGAGGAGCACCCGTTCGGCTACGGGCGCGAGCGGTACATGTACGCGTTCATCGTCGCGATCGTGCTGTTCAGCCTCGGCGGCCTGTTCGCGCTCTACGAGGCGTGGCACAAGTTCGCCGACCCGCACCCCATCGAGTCCTGGCAGTGGGTGCCGCTGGCGGTGCTGGGGGCGGCGATCGTCATGGAGGGGCTGTCCTTCCGGACGGCGATCGGCGAGGCGAACCACACCCGCGGCAAGCAGGGCTGGGTGTCGTACATCCGCACCGCGAAGGCGCCCGAGCTGCCGGTGGTGCTGCTGGAGGACTTCGGCGCGCTCATCGGCCTCGTGCTGGCGCTGTTCGGCGTGTCCATGACGCTGGTGACCGGCGACGGCCGGTGGGACGCGGTCGGGTCGGGCGCGATCGGCCTGCTGCTGGTCGTCATCGCGATCGTGCTGGCGGTCGAGACCAAGAGCCTGCTGCTGGGGGAGTCGGCCAGCAGGAAGGACGTCGACGCGATCCGCGCCGCGCTGGTCGGCCCGGGCGTCCCGTCCGTCATCCACCTCCGCACGCTGCACCTCGGCCCGGAGGAGCTGCTGGTGGCGGCGAAGATCGAGGTGCCGGCGGCGTCCAGCGCGGGCGACGTCGCGGAGGCGATCGACGCGGCGGAGCAGCGGGTGCGGGCGGCGGTGCCCATCGCGCGGGTGATCTACCTGGAGCCGGACCTGCGGCACGCGCTCGCCGCGGGCTGAGTCCGGCGACACCCTCGGGTGGAGCGTTCTGCCCGACACGCCGGCGCGTGTCGGGCAGAACGCTCCACTCGTTGCCACTCCCGGGAGGAGCCGGGCCGGGCTCCGGTGGACGGGCGGTCAGACGGCCGCCACCGCCGGGCGGCGGGACAGGACCGCGACCAGGACGACCGCCACGAGCATGACCGCCGCCGCCGCGGCGCCGAGCACCGCGTAGCCCGGGCCGGCCACGACCCAGCCGCCCACCAGGGCGCCGAGGCCGGTGCCGAGCGAGATGATCGACGAGTTCAGCGCCACGACCAGCTGGCCGTGCCGGCCCGCCAGCGTGAGCAGCACGTTCTGCAGGGGGGAGTTCATCGCCCACGCGGCGAACCCCCACAGCGCGAAGACCGCCAGCGCGGTCCACGCGGTCGCGGTCGCCGGGGTGAGCAGCAGCAGCGCCAGCACCGAGGTGCCGAGCGCCAGCACGATGCTGCGGGCGGCGCCGAACCGGTCGGCGAGCCGCCCGCCCACGACGTTGCCCGCCACACCCGCCACGCCGTAAGCCAGCAGCACGGCGCTGAGCAGCGCGCCGGTCAGCCCGCCGAGGTCGGTGAGCAGCGGCGACGAGTAGGTCTGCACCATGAGCGCCGACGCGGTCTCCAGCATCGACACCAGCAGGACGACGGCGACCAGCCCAGGCAGCGCGGGGCCGGCGCCGGCAGGCGCGGCGGTGGTCGCCGGGGTGCCGGTCGACCGGGCACGGGGTGACTCGTCCGGCACGACGACCGGCGCGGCCACCGCGAGTTCGGTGCGTCCAGCCGAGTTCGGTCCCTCTGACGTCCGAACTCGGCTGGAGGGACCGAACTCGGCGGCGGCAGCCGGTGCCGGGCTTGCCGAGGGCGACCCGGCGGCCGACGGAGCCGCCGTGACCGTGCGCGGGACGCGGACCAGCGCCAGGACGCTCACCAGCGCCACCAGCGCCAGGCCGCCCACCAGGGCGTAGACGCCGCGGTAGCCGAGCGCCGGGCCGAGCAGGTTGCCCGCCGGCGCCCCGAGCACGGTCGCCGTCGTCAGCCCGCCGAACACCGTCGCCACCGCCCGCCCGCGCCGCCCGGGCGGGGCCAGCCGCGCGGCCAGCACCGTGGCCGTCGGCGTGAACCCGCCCGCCGCCACCGCCGACAGCCCGCGCAGCACGGCCACCTGGTCGTAGGTCGTGGCGAACGCGGTGGCACCGGTGGCCAGCGCGAACAGGCCCAGCGCCACGGCCATGAGCAGCCGGCGCGGCACGCGCCCGACGACGAGCGTGAGCAGCGGCGTGGACACCGCGTACGTGAAGCCGTAGACGCTGACCAGCGTGCCGACCTGGCTGACCGACACGTCGAGCTCCGCGGACACGCTCGGCACCAGCCCGGCCATGACGTACGAGCCGAACCCGATCGCGAACGTCCCGGTCGCCATCGGCCACAGCCGGGGTCCGCGCGCGGGACCCGGCGCGGGCGGGGCGACGGGTGGCGTGGCGGGCGGGGTGGCGGCGTCGAGCATCACGCTGGCACCGGGTCCGCGACTCGGCCCGCGCCGGCCTGCACCGTGGCGGCCGTCGCCGACGCGGCCGACGCCCCCGCGGCCGGCCCCGCAGACGCCTCTGCCGACGCGGCCGGCGTCTCCGCCGGGACCGTCCCGGGCCCCAGCGCCGACGCAGCGGCCGCGCCGTCCTCCGCCGCGGTCCCCGGCGCGCCGTCCAGCACCTCCCACGCCCGCGGCTCGGCGACGGCCAGCAGCCGCCCCGCGAGGTCCAGCGCGGCGCCGTCCGCGAACCCGCGGGTCAGCACGGAGACGCCGACCCGCTCGCCGGGCACCCCGGCGTCGACCGGCACGGCCACCGCGGCGTACCCGAACAGGTTGCAGAAGTTGGTGTAGGTCCCGAGCCGGGAGTTCACCGCCACCGGCTCCGCGGCCACCTCGGCCAGCGTCGGGTGGTGCGTGGTCGTCGGCAGCAGCAGCGCGTCGGCGTCGCCCAGCGCCGCCTCCGCGACGACGCGCAGCTCCGCGAGCGTGACGAGGTCCGCGGCGTACCGGTGCGCGGGGAGCTCGCCCGCCGCGCGGATGATGCCCGCCACCACCGGGTCCAGGCCCTCGGGCCCGGAGTCGACCAGTCCGCCGACGGCGGTGTACCGCTCGGCGACGAACGCCCCGTCGTACAGCAGCCGCGCGGCGTCGAGGAACGGCGTCAGGTCGACCTCGCGCAGCGTCCACCCGGCGGACCGCAGCGACGCGACGGTCGCGTCGAACGCCGACCGCCACAGCGGGGCGAGGGCGTCGAGGTCCGCCGCGCGGGGCACCGCGAGAACCGGGGCGTCCGGCGCGGGCGCCGCGACGTCGGCGGGCACGGGCCGCGCCGCCAGCGCGTCCACCCCGTCCGGCCCGGCCATCAGGCCCACCGCGAGGGCCGCCAGGGGCAGCGACCGCGCGAACACCCCCACGCAGTCGAGCGACCGGCACGCCGGCAGCACCCCGGTGGTGGGCACGAGACCCGGCGTCGGCTTGACCCCGACGACGCCCTGGAGCGCGGCGGGCACCCGGTTCGACCCGGCGGTGTCGGTGCCGAGCGCGAGGTCGACGATCCCGAGCGCGACGGCGACGGCCGACCCGGACGACGACCCGCCGGAGATCCGGTCGGGGTGGTCGGCGGACCGCACCGCGCCGTAGGGGCTCCGGGTGCCGACGAGGCCGGTGGCGAACTGGTCGAGGTTCGTCTTGCCCAGCACCACGGCGCCGGCCGCCCGCAGCCGGGCGACGGCGGTGGCGTCGGCGGCCGCGGTCCAGGCCACGCCCGGGCACCCCGCGGTGGTCGGCAGCCCCGCGACGTCGATGTTGTCCTTGACCGCGACCAGGCGGCCGAGCAGCGGCAGGTCCGCGCCCGCCGCCGCCCGGTCGGCCTGCGCGCGCACGTCGGCCTCGACGTCGGCCCGGGGGCGCAGGTGGATCCACACCTCGGGCCGGTCGACCTCGGCGATCCGGGCGTACGCGCGCGCGACCGCGGCGAGCCCGGGCGCCGAGGTCACGCCGCCCCCTCGGTCACGATCATCCGCACCGGCGTCGGGTCGAACCCGTTGCACGGGTTGTTGATCTGCGGGCAGTTCGACACCAGCACCAGCACGTCGCGCTCGGCGCGCAGCGTCAGCGACAGGCCGGGGGAGGAGATCCCGTCGACGATGCCCAGCGCGCCGTCCGCCTCGACCGGCACGTTCATGTACCAGTTGATGTTCGACACCAGGTCGCGCTTGCCGAGCCCGTGCCGGGCGCCCTCGGCGAGGAAGTTCTCGACGCACGCGTGCTGGTGCACGGTGTGGTGGCCGTACCGCAGCGAGTTCGACTCCTTGGAGCAGGCGCCGCCGATGGTGTCGTGCCGGCCGACCTCGTCGTGCACGAGCGTCATCAGCGCGTCGCCGGTGCCGGCCCGCAGCACGGACCCCTGCACCAGGTAGACGTTGCGCTGGGCGGCGATCGTGTCGGACGCGGAGTAGCGGACAGACGTGTCGTGCGCGTCGTAGAGCAGGCAGTCGACGGCCTGGTTGCCCTCCAGGTCGACGATGGTGAGCTCCTGGCCGGCGCGGACGACGGTCGACCACGCGGACCGGCGCGGGACGACCTCGTCGAGCACGACGGCGGCGCCGGCGAGGCGCGCGGGCAGCGCGTCCGTCGACGGGGCGGGGGAGGTGGGTGCAGCGGTCATGGTCACAGTCCCCTCGCGCGGGCGTAGTCGATGGTGTTGGCGAAGGCGCGCTCGGCCTCCGGGCCGGCCGTGACCTCCGGCGCGTCCAGCCCCGCGGGTGCCCCGCGCCAGGCTCGGACCCGCAGCGGCGTCGACACGTACTCGGCGCGCGGGTCGACGGGGTGCGGCACGTTGGCGAGCAGCACGACGCACGGCAGCTCGAGCCGCAGCCGGACCCGCGCACCGGCGCCGGCCGACCCGGTGAACTCCGTCGTGCCGTCCTCGGCGATGCGGACGCCCTGGAAGAACGACAGGCTCGGCGGCACGTCGCGCGCGTCCAGCCCGTTCTTCAGTGCGGCGAGCAGCAGCAGCTCGCGGCCGGCGGGGGTGCCGCCCTGCGGGGACCCGTCGCCGTACCGGGCCTCGTTCGCGGCCTTCGACGACGTCCCGGCGAAGGTGTCGTGCCGGCCCGAGGTGTCCTCGACGACGGTCGCGAGCACCCGGCCGCGGTCGGACAGCAGCATCGAGCCGGCGCCCAGGTAGGCCTGCCACTGGATCTTCACGGTGTCGGCCACGTTCAGCCGCTCGTCGACCTGCGCGGCGTTCGTCAGCACGAGGTGGGCGCACGCGTCGCCCTCCAGGTCGGTGAGCTCGAGCACCGAGCCGCGGGCGAGCACGACGGTGGTGTAGTTCCCGCCGGCGACGGTCTCGGCGTGCAGCCGGTCCTCGGGCGCGACGTCGGCGGGCCAGTCGGCGGCGGTCGCCGCGGGCACGGTCGGCATCGTGCCGACGACCGTGCCGCCCTGGGCGCGCGCGTGGTCGCGCGCCCCCAGCGGCGAGGCGGTGGAGATGCTGGTCATCGGTCCTCCTCAGACGGCCTGGGCGGTGGTGGCGAGCGCGCGCTGCACCTCGGGGTTCGGCTCCGCGGTGACGAGCCACTGCTGCACGTCCTCCGCGGTGACCAGCGCGTCGCGCTGCAGGTAGTCGATGGCGCGCAGCGCGGCGTCGTGCGCCTCCTGGGAGGACCCGCCGACCGCGTCGGTGACGACCCGCACCCGGTAGTCGTGCTGGTGGGCGTCGACGGCGGTGTAGTGGATGCACACGTCGGTCAGGCCGCCGATGAGGATGACGGTGTCGGCCCGGTACGCCTTGAGCACGATCTCCAGCTCGGTGCCGAAGAACGCGGAGTAGCGGCGCTTGCGGATCAGGAACTCGTCGGGCCGCGGGTCCAGGCCCTGCGCGAGCTCGGTCTCCGGCCAGCCCTCGACGCAGTGCGGGCCCTCGGCGCCGTCCAGCTCGCGGCCGATGTCGATCAGCGAGGGCTTGTGCACCTCCTGGATCCAGACCACCGGGATCCCCTGATCGCGGCAGGTGGCGATCATCTTCCGGACCCGCGGCGCCCGCTCGGTGCGGCCGGGCATGTACGGGATCTCGGTGCGGGACTCGGCGCGCTCGACGTCGCCGCCCTGGATGTCGACGACGATGAGCACGGCGTTGCCGGTGACGTTCATGGGGGTGGTTCCTTCCGGGGGGTGGTGCGACCGCGCTCAGGCGAGGGCGATGCGGCGGTCGGCGGCGGCCTGGAGCACGTCGACGACGGTGTTGAGCAGGACGTAGACGACGCCGAGCAGCAGGGCGACGCCCGCGATGGCGGGGAAGTCGGAGGCCGCGACGGACTTGTCGAGGTAGGAGCCGACGCCGGGCCAGTCGAAGATCTTCTCGACGACCACCAGGCCGGCCAGGAGCATGCCCGCCTGGATGCCGACCATCGACAGCGTCGGGCCGAGCGAGTTCCGGACGGCGTGCCGCACGAGGATCTGCCGCTCGCCCATGCCGGCGGCGCGGGCGGTGCGGGCGTGGTCGGCGGCCATGTTGGCCTTGAGCCCGTCCACCAGCACCCGGCCGATCGCGACCGCGGGGGAGATGGCGGCGCACAGCGCGGGCAGCGCGAGGTGCGTGACGGCGTCCCCGGCCACGTCCAACCGGCCGGCCAGCAGCCCGTCGAGCACCAGGAACCCCGTCGGCCCGGCGGGGGCGTCCCGCAGCCCGGTGCGGCCGCCGGACGGCAGCCAGCCGAGGTTCCCGTAGAACACCAGCAGCGCGACCATCCCGAGCAGGAACGTCGGGGCGGCGGCGCCGCTGAGCAGCACCACCCGCACGATGCCGGCGCCGCGCCACCGCAGCGTGGTGAGGGCCGCGAACGCCACGCCCAGGACCAGCGCGATGCCGAGGACCCACGCCGCGAGCTCGAGGCTCGCGGGCAGCACCTGGGCCAGGTTGTCGGCGACCGGGGTGCGGCTGCGCAGCGAGTTCTGCAGGTCCCCGTGCAGCAGGCCGTCGAGGTACGTGAGGTAGCGCTGCACCAGGGGCTCGTCGAGGCCGAGGCGCTCGCGGGCGGCGGCCACGGCGTCGGCGGAGGCGTTGGCCCCGACGTACGCCTTGGCGGGGTCGACGCCGCTGACCTCCTGGAGGCCGAACAGCGCCATCGTGAGCGCGAGCAGCACGCCGATCGTCGCGGCGACGCGCTTGACCAGGAACATCACCATGCGAGGGCCTCCTCGGCGGCTCGGGACGGGCGGGGGGCGGCGGGGACGGCGGGGACGGCGGGGCGGCGCACCTCAGCGCCCCCGCATCAGGTCGCGGACGCCGTCGCCGGCGAGGTTCGCCGCCAGGGCGATCACCAGGACCGCCAGGCCCGGGAAGATCGGCACCCACCAGGCCTGCAGCAGGTACGCCATGCCCTGGGCGGCCATCGCGCCGAGCTCCGGGGCGGGCGCCGGCGAGGACAGCCCGATGAACGACAGCCCGGACAGCGCGACGACCAGCCCGCCGACGTCGAGGCTCGCGGCGACGACGATCGTGGAGCGGACCCCCGGCAGCAGGTGCCGGGTGACCCGGGTGCCCCACGGGGTGCCGGCGAGCCGGGCGGCCTCCAGGTGCGGCCGGGCGGCCCACGCGCGGACCTCGCCGCGGACGAGCCGCGCGTACAGCGGCCACCAGACCACCGCGACGCCGACCAGCGCCGAGGTGAACGACGCGCCGAGCGCGGCGGCGACGGCCATCGCGATGACCAGGCCGGGCAGCGCCAGGAACAGGTCGGTGGTGCGCATCAGCAGCGCGTCGACCCAGCCGGGCAGCGCCCCGGCCAGCAGGCCGATCAGCCCGCCGACGAGCACGCCGGACGCGATCACGATCGCCGCGGCGACCAGGCTGGACCGCATGCCGAACAGCAGGCGGGACAGGATGTCGTAGCCCAGCGCGTCGGTGCCGAGCAGGTGCTCGGGGCTCAGCGGCGGCAGGAACGCCTCGCCGCTGCGCAGGACCGGCGAGTGCGGCGCGAGCACGGGGGCGGCGAGCGCGACGGCCACGATCAGCGCGAGCGCGCCGATGGCAACCAGGTCGACGCCGAGGGCGCGGTGCCGGACGGCGGTGACGCGGGCCCAGCGGCGGGCGGCGCGGGTGGTGGCGCCGCCGGGGGAGACGGCGAGGTCGGCGGTGGTCACAGCGCGGCTCCGATCGTGGGGGTGGCGACGCGGTCGCGGCGGTGCTGCGGGCCGGGGATCGCGCCGAGCAGCGTGCGGGTGTACTCGTGCTGCGGGCGTTCGCAGACGTCGTCGGTCGGGCCGACCTCGACGATCCGGCCCTCGCGCATCACGGCGACCCGGTCGGCGACGATGCGGGCGGCCGCGAGGTCGTGCGTCACGAACAGCACGGACATCCCGAGCTCGCGGCGCAGCCGGCCGATCAGGTTCAGCACGGTGGCGGCGAGCGACACGTCGAGCGCGCTGGTCGGCTCGTCGCACAGCAGGACGGTCGGCGGCACGATGACCGCGCGGGCGAGCGCGACGCGCTGCCGCTGGCCGCCGGAGAGCTGGTCGCCGCGGGCCCGCGCCGTCTCCGGCGGCAGGCCGACCGTGCGCAGGGTGTCGAGGACGCGGTCGGTGCGCTCCGCGCGGGACATGCCCGTGACGTGCGCCTGCAGCCGCTCGTCGAGCATGGTGCCGACCCGGAGCCACGGGGTGAGCGAGGCGCCGGCGTCCTGGAACACCATCTGCGGGGCGGCGCCCGCGGCGACGGTCACCTCGCCGGCGGTGGTCGTCTCCAGCCCGGCGACGACGCGCAGCAGCGTCGACTTGCCGCAGCCGGACTCGCCGACCAGGGCGACGGCCTCGCCGGCGCGGACCTCGAGGTCGACGCCGCGCAGCGCGGGCAGCTCGCGGCGCTTCCACGGCGGGCCGCTGCGGAACACGCGGTGCGCGTCGCGGACGGTGACCGCGGCGCCCTCGCGCAGGACCACCGGGGGCCACACCTCGGGCAGCCCGGGGGCGGGCGCGCCGGGGGCGAGGTCGAGCACGCCGTCGGCGCCGACGGCGACGTCGTCGTCCGCGGGGGCCTGGGCCTGGGCCGTGGCGGCGGCCGCGGGTGCGGTGGCGCTCGCCGGGGCCACCGGCATCGCCGCCAGCGGCCGGTCCCGCGGGGTCCGCAGGTCGATCCGCGACCGCAGCAGGTTCTTCGTGTACGCGTGCGTCGGGTTGCCGAACACCTCGTCGACCCCGGCGGACTCGACGATCCGCCCGTGCTGCATCACGGCGATCCGGTCGCAGACCTGCGCCGCGACGCCGAGGTCGTGGGTGACGAACACGATGGAGCAGCCGATGTCCTCGCGCAGCGTCAGCAGCAGGTCGAGGATCTGCGCCTGCACCGTGACGTCGAGGGCCGTCGTCGGCTCGTCGGCGAGGATCAGCGAGGGGCGGCGGGCGACGGCGAGCGCGATCATCACGCGCTGGCGCAGGCCGCCGGACAGCTGGTGCGGGTAGGCCTTCAGCCGGTCGGCGGCGCGGGGGATGCCGACGTCCTCCAGCAGGGACAGCGCGTGCGCCCGGTCGCGGGTGACCTCGCCGAGCTGGCGCCCGATCGTCATCGTCGGGTCGAGCGACGTCATCGGGTCCTGGAACACCGCGCCGACGTGCTGCCGGCGGGCGGCGCGCCGAGCCGCGTCGGGGGCTCCGATCATGTCGGTGCCCGCGAGGTCGACCGCCCCGGACACCACCGGCCGGGCGGAGGCGGGCAGCAGGCCCATGACCGACAGGCCGAGGATGCTCTTGCCCGAGCCGGACCCGCCGACCAGGCCGACGACCTCGCCGCGCTCGACGGTGAGGTCGACGCCGCGGACCGCGTGCACGGTCTCGCCGTCGCGGGTCAGCCGGACGTCGAGGCCGTCGACGCGCAGCACGGGGCTCTCGGCAGCGGGCATGGCGGTCTCCTTGGGGAGGGAACGAGGGACGGAGCCCGGGACGGGGCCGGTCAGGGGGTGACGACCCCGCCCCGGGGTCAGGGGTGGCGCGGGGTCAGCCCCGGCCGAGGGCCGCGAAGTGCAGCACGTCGTACTCGAGGACGTTCTGCGCCTCGGTCGTGCCGGTGACGTCCGGCGTGGTCAGCAGGGTGGTGTTGAGCGACCCGATCGAGTACCAGTAGCGCGTGGCGTTGATCGCCTCGGCGACGGGGGCGTACGCCGTGATGTCCTCGCTGGCCCGGGCGGTGTCGAGCAGGTCGGTCAGGCCCGGCACCTCCGCGCCGAACAGGTCCAGGCCGCCGGCCGGGGTGTAGATGATGCTCGCCCAGGCGTCCGGGTGGCCGGCGTCGGGGAACACGGAGAACACCGCGAGGTCCGGGCCCTCGGCGCCCTCCTCGGCGATGCCGTAGATCGTGCCGGCGGAGTAGGCGACGGCCTCGGCGGGGATGCCGGCGGTGCTCAGCCGCGAGCCGAGCTCCTCGGCGACGGCCTTGCCGTCCGCGCTGGACCCGGCGTACGCGATGCGCACGGTGCCGGAGCCCGGGGTGCCCAGCGCGTCCCAGGCGCCCTCGTCGTAGGTGATGCCCTGGTCGTCGATGCTCGCGTCGACCATGCCCTGCGGGAACAGCTGGTCGGTCGGCACCTCCAGGCTGCCCATGGCCTCGTCGATGATCGACTCCTTGTCGATCCCCGCGAACAGCGCCTCGCGGTCCGCGACGTCGGCGAGCCAGGCCGAGCCCGGGTTGACGTAGATCATCTGCGTCGTGAAGTTCGGGAAGGTCGACGTCGTGACGTCCTCGCTGCCCTCGAACGACTCGAACGAGGTCTTGTTGAGGTTGCCGAGGATCGCGTCGATCGCGCCGCGCTCGAGCTGCAGCTGCGCCGACGAGGCGTTCTCGGCGACCTGGATCTCGATGGACGTGAGCTCCGGGGCGTCGCCCCAGTAGCCGTCGTACGCGGTGAGCTCGTAGCGCTCGCCCGTCTCGACCGCGGTCAGCTCGTACGGGCCGGTGCCGGCGTCGTGCGTCGTCAGGTAGGTCTGCGCGAAGTCGTCGCCGGCCTCGTCGGCGAGCACCGTCGGGCTCACGAGCTTCACGCCGAACGGCGAGGCGAGGTAGTCGAGGAACGCGGCGTTCGGCGCGGTGAGCGTGACGACGGCGGTGAGGTCGTCGGGGGTCTCGACGGACACGACGTCGCCGACCATGTACGCCGGGCCGGCGTCGACCTGGGCGCGCCGCTCGAACGACGCCTTCACCGCCTCGGAGGTGAGCTCGGTGCCGTCGTGGAACGTGACGCCCGACCGCAGGGTGAACGTGTAGGTGAGGCCGTCGTCCGAGACGGTCCACTCCTCGGCGAGCTCCGGGACGATCGTCGGCTCCTCGACGCCGTCCTGGTAGGCCACCAGGCCCTCGTAGGTGTTCTCGATGATGTTGAGGCCGGGGCCGTCGTAGTTGACGTCCGGGTCCGGCGGCGTGGTGTAGCCGGTGAGCATCACGGCGGTGAAGGTGTCGTCGCCGCCGGCGGACCCGCCGCCGACGGTGCCGCTCTGCCCGCAGGCGGTCAGGGCCAGCAGCCCGGCCACGGCGGCGGCCGCGGCGGTCGTGCGCGTGCGGGCGGCGGTGCGGGGGCGGCGGGCGGACCGCGTGGTGGCGCGGGCGGTGCTCGGGCTCATGCTCGGTGCCTCTCGGTCGGGGGTGCGTCGACGGGTGCCGGAGGGGGAGGCCGCGACGCCGAGGGGAGGGGAGGTGCGGTGAGGGCGGACCCTGCGATCCGCGCCGTGGTGCGGCCGACGCATTTCCTGTCGGTGACCGGAAAAGTAGACCCGGGTCGTTGCCACGGGGTTGCGCGGTGTTGCCGGGACGTAAAATCTATCTGTGACAGGTAATGGGCTAGCCTGGCCGCTCCCGACCCCGAGGAGCCCGCCCGTGACCGACCTGCTGCTGCGCGACGTGCGCCTGATCGACGGCACCGGCGCCGACCCGCGGCCGGGCACGGACGTGCTGGTCTCGGACGGCCTGATCGCCGCCGTGGGGCCCACCGGGACCGTGGTGCCCGGCGCGGCGACCGCCGACCCGGCGCGCCTCGCCGTCCTCGAGGGGGCCGGCCGCACGCTGCTGCCCGGGTTCCTCGACTGCCACGTCCACGTCAGCACGTCGCCCGGCGGCGACACCCTCGGCACCGTCCTGGCGCCGGAGTCGCTGCTCACCCTGCGGTCCGTCCCCCACCTGTCGGCGACCCTCGACGCCGGGGTCACGACCGCCCGCGACCTGGCCGGGGCGGACTCCGGGTTCCGGGACGCGCTGGAGCAGGGGCTGGTGCGCGGCCCGCGGCTGCAGGTCGCCATCCGGATCCTGTCGATCACCGGCGGGCACGGCGACTGGCGCACGATCGAGGGGGTGGCGCTGGACACGGGTCCCGGCGCGGGGGCGGTGGCCGACTCGCCGGCCGAGTTCGTGCGCGCGGTCCGCGAGGTGCTGCGGCAGGGCGCCGACTGGGTCAAGGTCGCCGCGACCGGCGGCATGGGGAGTCCCCGCAGCCACCCGGAGTCCGGCGGCCTGTCCGAGCCCGAGCTCCGTGCCGTCGTCGAGGAGGCCGACCGGCACGGCGGGGTCGGGGTCGCCGCGCACGCGCAGGGCGCCGCGGGCATCGCCGCCGCGGTCCGGGCCGGGGTGCGCAGCGTCGAGCACGGCTACCTCGTCGACGACGCCACCATCGACCTGATGGGGGAGCGCGGCACCTGGCTCGTGCCGACGCTGTCCACGTTGACCCGCCCGGTGGCGGACGGGGTCGCGCCCTGGGTCGCCGCGAAGCGCCGCGCTCTGAAGGACACCGCGCGGGAGCGGCTGCACGCGGCGATCTCGGCCGGGGTGCCGGTCGCGCTCGGCACCGACGCCGGCATCGCCCCGCACGGCACCAACCTCACCGAGCTGGCGCTGCTGGTCGAGCACGGGCTGTCGCCGGCCGCCGCGGTCGTCGCGGGCACCTCCGGGGCGGCGCGGATGCTCGGGATCGCGGACCAGGTGGGCACGGTGGCACCGGGGCTGCGCGCCGACCTGGTGCTCACCGACGTCGACCCGCTCACCAGCATCGACGCGCTCGCGGACCCCCGCCGGGTGCGGGTCGTGGTGCAGGATGGGCGGGTCGTCAAGGACGCCCGCGCCGACGACGGGAGGACGGTGGACCGTGGCTGAGCAGGCCGAGGCCGCGCCGCGCCGCCGGGGCCGGCCGCGGTCGGCCCCGCGCGCGAACTCCGCGCTGAGCACCCGCGAGGAGATCCTGGCGGCCGCCGCGTCGCTGTTCGGCTCGCAGGGCTACACCGAGACCACGACCCGGCAGATCGCCGACGCCGTCGGCATCAAGCAGGCGTCGCTGTACTACCACTTCGCCGACAAGAGCCAGATCCTGCGCTCGCTGCTCAAGGGCACCGTGGCGCCGTCCGTGCAGTTCGCCGATTGGCTGCGCACCGCCGGCCCGGACGGCGGCCCCGTCGACCCGGCCGCCGCGCTCGCCGGGCTCGCGCGGTTCGACCTCGACGGGCTGCTGCGCGACCGGTGGAACCTGCACGTCGTCTACCGGCTGCTCGACATCGCCGAGACCGAGTTCCTGGAGACCCGGGAGAGCCAGGTCGCGCTGCGCGGGCACTACCGCGCGCTGTCCGTGGCGGTGCTGGACCGGCAGGGCGTCGACGCGTCGGCGCTGCCCGACACGGACCTGGAGCTGGCGTTCGGGCTGGTCGAGGGCATCATCAGCCAGCGGCAGTGGGGCGACGACGGCACCCGCGCGGCCTACGCCGAGGCCGTGGTGCGCGGCTGCCTGCGCCTCGTGCACGTCCCGGAGCCGGACATCGCAGGAGCCGTCGCGGCGGGCGAGTCCCTGGCGGCCCGCTTCCGCGAGGCGGTCCCCCAACCGGACTGACCTCCCGCTCCCGCCGAGATAGGACCTCCTCGTCGAGATAGGTCCGTGCGGGGTCCTATCTCGGCGCGCGCGTCCTATCTCGGCGGGGGTAGGCACCCGGGGACGGCGACGGCCCGCTCACCGGAGCGGTGAGCGGGCCGTCGGCGCGCGGAGCGGTGGGGCGTCAGACGCCCGCCTTCTCCTTGAGGTCCGTGACGAAGTCCGGGTTCTCGTCGAGCCACTGCTGCGCGGAGCCGGTCGGGTCCGAGCCGCCGTTCTCGTTGAACATGAGGTTCTCCAGCGAGAACAGCTGCTCGTCGGTCAGCTCGAACGCGCCGATGAGCTTGGTCAGCGTCGGGTAGTCCTCGCCGAAGCCGGTGCGGCCGACGGTGTGGATCTCCTCGGCCTCGCCCATGGCGCCCTCGGGGTCCTCGAGGTCGCGGACGGGGTAGGCGTCGTACGCCCAGTGCGGGCGCCACAGGGTGACGGCGATGTTCTCGCCGGCGTCGGTCGCGCCCTTGAGCTCGGCGAGCATCGCCGGGGTCGAGGAGACGACGAACTCCATGTCGTCCAGGCCGTAGGTCGGGATGGCCTCGTCCTGGGTGATCCGGGTCAGGCCGGCGCCGGACTCGATGCCGACGATCCGGTTGCCGAACGCGTCCGCGTTCTCGGCGAGCTCGTCGATCGAGGTGATCGGCGCGTCCTCGTTCACCGCGATGGTGAGGCGGGCGTCGTCGTACCACACGCCGAGCTGCTCCATGTCGTCGCCGTACTGCTCGAGGTAGTCCTCGTGCGTCGTGGGCAGCCACATGTCGAAGTTGACGTCGAAGTCGCCGCCGGCGAGGCCGGTGTAGACGACGCCGGCGTCGGCCTCCTGCGACTCCACCGTGTAGCCGTCCTCCTCCAGCATGGTCTGGAACAGCGCCGACACGGCGATGCCCTCGTCCCAGCCGGAGTGCACGCCGATCGACACGGTGGGCAGGTCGCCGTTCTCGAGGCGCTCCTCGTCGGAGGCGCTGCCGGAGCCGCCGTCGGAGGCGCAGGCCGTCAGGGCCAGGCCGGCGACGAGCGCCGAGGCGGCGAGGGCGGAACGGCGGGTGCGGGTGCGCATGCGTGTCCTTCCGTGGGCGCGCGGCGTCGTGCCGCCGCCCGGGTGGGGGTGGGTGGGGTGCGGGACCGCCGAGCGGCCCCGGTGGGATGAGGGGCGTCAGGCCTTCGTCGCCGCGGCGACCGCGCGGGCGGTCTTCGAGCGGGTGCCGAACGCCGAGGTCACGCGGTCGAGGAACATCGCGAGGATGACCACGGCCAGGCCGGCCTCGAAGCCGAGCGAGACGTTGACGCGCTGCAGGGCCTGGACGACGTCGCCGCCGAGGCCGGGGGCGCCGGCCATGCCGGAGATGACCACCATCGACAGGGCGAGCATGATCACCTGGTTGACGCCGGCCATGATCGTCGGCATCGCCAGCGGGAGCTGGATCTGCCGGAGGATGCGGCCGTCGGAGGAGCCGAACGCGTGCCCGGCCTCGACGACCTCGCGGTCGACCTGGCGCAGTCCGAGCTCGGTGAACCGGACGCCGGGCGCCATCGCGAAGATGACGGTCGCGACGATGCCGGGGACGACGCCGACGCGGAAGATGACGACGGTCGGGATCAGGTAGACGAAGGCAGGCATCGTCTGCATGAAGTCGAGCACCGGTCGGACGGCCCGGGAGACCCGGTCGTTGCGGGCGGCCCAGATGCCGAGCGGGATCGCGATGACGAGCGCCACGACGCTCGCCAGGATGACCAGCGCGAGGCTGTCCATCGCGTTCTCCCACTGGTTCACGCCGGCGATGACGACCAGCCCGGCGAGCGTGCCGACGGCGAGCTTCCAGCCCTTCGCGAACAGCGCGATCAGCGCGAGCGCGACGGCGATGAACCAGAACGGCGGGCCGCTGAGCACGGTGTCGAGGCCGTCGTAGGCGCCCTCGAAGATGCTCTTGATCGCGGAGAACAGGCCGCGGAACGTGGTGGTCACCCAGTCGACGGCGACGTCCACCCACTCGCCGAGCGGCAGGCGGGGGACACCCTGGTCGGTGGAGTCGAGGGCGAGGATCGGGGCGGTCACGCGCGCACCTCCGTCGTGTCGGCCGCACGGCCCGCGCTGGGGGCGGCGGTGGTGGCGTCCGGCGCGGTGCCGAGCGGGTCGGCGTCCGGCGCCGGGGCGGTGGCCGCGGTCGGGTCGGCGTCGCCGGCCGCGGACGTGCCGGACGTCGCGGCCTGGTCGGCCGTCGGGGTGCCCTTCGGCGGTGTGCTGGTGTCGACGGGGACCATCGCCTCGAGCAGGATCGCCCGGGGGATGACGCCGACCAGGCGGCCCTTGTCGTCGGTCACGGGGACCGGCAGCGGCGACTCCGCGGCGGGCGCGAACACCTCGGCCAGCGGGGTGTCGACGGACACCGAGGTCAGGCTGTCGTCGATCAGGCCCTCGAGCGTGTCCTTGCCGGCGCGGGTGGCGTCGACGGCGTCGGCGTCCCGGACGATGCCGCGCAGCACGCGGGTGCGGTCGACGACGTAGGCCGCGGCCACCTGGGCGTCGCGCATGGTGCGCAGCGCGAGGCGCGGGCCGCCCCCGGCGAACGCGACGGCGGCGGGCCGGCGCATCACGGAGGACGCGGTCAGCACGCGGGTGCGGTCGACGTCGGCGACGAACTGCGCCACGTAGTCGTCGGCGGGCGCGGACAGGATCTGCTCGCTGGTGCCCACCTGGACGACGCGGCCGTCGCGCATGACGGCGATCCGGTCGCCGAGGTACATGGCCTCGTTGAGGTCGTGCGTGATGAACACGATCGTCTTGCCCAGCGTCTGCTGGAGCTCGAGCAGCTGGTCCTGCATCTCGCGGCGGATCAGCGGGTCGAGCGCGGAGAACGCCTCGTCCATCAGCAGGATGTCGGTGTCCGCGGCGAGCGCGCGGGCCAGGCCGACGCGCTGCCGCATGCCGCCGGACAGCTCGTGGGGGAGCGAGTCGCCCCACTCGCCGAGGCCGACCATCTCGAGGGCCTCGTCGGCCTTCTTCCGGCGCTCGGCCTTGTCCACGCCCTGGAGCGCCAGCGGGTAGGCCGCGTTGTCACGCACCGTGCGGTGCGGGAGCAGCGCGAAGTGCTGGAACACCATGCTGACCTTGCGCTGCCGGATGGACCGGAGCTGGGCCGCGCTGACGGCGCTGAGGTCGTCGTCCCCGAGGACGACGCGCCCGGCCGTCGGCTTGAGCAGCCCGTTCAGCATCCGGATCAGGGTCGACTTGCCGGAGCCCGAGAGCCCCATCACCACGAAGGTCTCGCCGCTGCGGATCTCCAGGTCGGCGTCGATCACCGCCGCCGTGCCCCACTGGCGCACGTCCTCGCGGGACGACCCGTCGCGGAGCCGCTTCACCGCCTCGTTCGGCCGGCGGCCGAACACCTTGTACACGCCTTCGACGCGCAGTCCTGTCACTCATCCACCTCGTCACGTCATGACGCGCGGCCCCATCCCCTCCGCGGGCGGAGGTCGGGTGCGCCCCGGGGGTGGGGCGCGCCGGGGGCGCAGCGTCGGTCGGCAGCGCCGCGCGGCCCGCCCGGAGGGGGCCGGTTGCGCGGCGGCGGGACACGCCTCGGCCCTCGCTGCCGCACCCCGGGGGAGGGGCGCTGCGAGGGCCGGAAGCAGGCGTCGCACGCCGACCATTCGTCGATCTGGTCGGGATCCACCGTGCCCCATCTCGGCGCGGATCGCGAGGCGCGGACGTGTCGAAACGGTGCGTCGTGGGACGATTTTACCTAGGTAAAGTCGGTCTGACCTGCAACTTTACCATTCCTTGTATTGTTACCGCTTTGTGACCTGGCGGTCGGGGACCCAGGGGTGCCGACCCGGGGGACGTCCCCCGGACGGGTGGGTGGCGCACCGGGTGCCGCCGGGCGCACCCCGCACGGGACGATGGTGGGGTCCGACCGACCCGGGGCGCCACCGCGGCGCACCGGCCCCGCACGAGGAGCACGCCATGTCCGCCACCCAGCCGGCCCCCGCCGGACCCGCCGGCCCGGCCGCGGCCCACCCCGGCGGACCGCACCCCGCCGCGTACGCCCCCGGGGCGCCGGTCGCGACCGTCCCGGTGCACCTCACCGCCGACCTGCCGCGCGGCGCGATCTGGGCGCCCGGGGTGATGGGGCGGGCCTGGCGGGAGTACGGCTACCTGTTCCTCGCCCTGCTGATCGCGCCGTTCGCCTTCGCGTACGCGGTGGTCGCGGTCGTGCTGCCCCCGTCGGTGGCGATCACGGTCGTCGGCCTGTTCGTCGCGGGCTGGGTGGTCGTCGGTGGTCGGATGTGGGCGGCGCTCTACCGGGGGATGGCGCGCGGGATGCTCGGCACCTCGATCGCGGCGCCCATGCCGCGTCGCCGGCGGCGCGGGTTCTGGCGCCGGCTCGGGGTGCTGCTGGGCGACGCGCCCGGCTGGCGTGGGGTCGCGTTCGGGGCGCTGTCGCTGCCGCTCGCGATCGTCGGGTTCGTGGTGCCGACGACGTTCCTCGCCGTCGCGCTCGGCGGCACCACGCACTGGTTCTGGTACCGGTGGCTGCCGCTGCAGGAGGCGTCCGACGGCACGCTGCACCGCGGGGCGTCGTTCGGCACCGACTACTTCATCGACACCCCGCCGCGGCAGTGGATCCTGATCGCCGTCGGCCTGCTGGCCTTCCTCGCCTGGCACCGGCTGACGCTCGGGTTCGCGCACCTGTTCCGGCTGCTCAGCACCAGCCTGCTCGGCCCGACCGCGTCCAGCCTGCGCGTCGCCCACCTCGAGCAGACCCGTGGCACCGCCGTGACCGACGCCGACACCCGGCTCCGCCGCATCGAGCGGGACCTGCACGACGGCACGCAGGCCCGGCTGGTGGCGGTCGCCATGCAGATCGGCGACGCCCGGGACCGGCTCGCGCACGAGCCCGGCGCCGACCCGGCCACGCTCGGGCTGCTCGACGAGGCGCACGGCGCGCTCAAGGACACGCTCACGGAGCTGCGCGAGATCGCCCGGGGCATCCACCCGCCGGCGCTCGACAACGGGCTGGCGGTGGCGCTGGAGACGCTGGCCGCGCGGAGCCCGGTGCCGGTGACCGTCGACGTCGACCTGGCCGCCGCCCGGCCCGCGCCCGAGGTCGAGACGATCGCGTACTTCGCGGTCGCCGAGCTGCTCACGAACGTCGTCCGGCACTCGGGCGCCACCGGGGCCTACGTCCGGGTCGAGGCCGACGGCGGCGCGCTGTGGCTGCGGGTGCGCGACGACGGCCGGGGCGGGGCTCGCCTCGGGCTGCCCGGGGCGTCCGGCGGCTCGGGCCTGGCCGGCCTGGCCGACCGGGTGGCGACGGTCGACGGCGAGCTCGACGTCGACAGCCCGGTCGGAGGCCCTACGGTGGTGACCGTGCACCTGCCGCTGAGCGCTCGATGAGCCGACCGGTTCCCCGCCCGCCGCACGTCCGCACCCCGGCGGGGGGTGCCCCGTGCGGGTCGTGATCGCCGAGGACTCGGTGATCCTCCGCGACGGGCTCGCGGCGCTGCTCGCCCGCCGCGACCACGAGGTGGTCGCGGCGGTCGGCGACGGGGACGCGCTCGTCGAGGAGGTCGCCGCGCTCGCGGCCGCCGACGCGCTGCCGGACATCGCCGTGGTCGACGTGCGGATGCCGCCCGGGTTCACCGACGAGGGGCTGCGCGCCGCGCTGACCCTGCGCGAGACCCACGCGGGCCTCGGCGTGCTGCTGTTCTCGCAGTACGTCGAGACCCGGTACGCCGCGCAGCTGTTCGGCGGCGACGCCCGCGGGGTCGGCTACCTGCTCAAGGACCGGGTCGCCGACGTGTCCGACTTCCTCGACGCGCTGGAGCGGATCGCCGCCGGGCGCACCGTGCTCGACCCCGAGGTGGTCACGCAGCTCATGGGCGCCGCGCGCGTCGACCCGGGCATCACGCGGCTGACCCCGCGGGAGTCCGAGGTGCTGGAGCTGATGGCGCAGGGCCGGTCGAACGGGGCGATCGCCGACGCGCTCGTCCTCACGTACGGCGCGGTCGAGAAGCACGTGACGGCCATCTTCGGCAAGCTCGACCTCGCCCCCGACGCCGGCGACCACCGCCGCGTCCTGGCGGTCCTCCGCTACCTCAACCTGGAGGCCTGACCCGGCGGCTCCTGCCCCGGCGCTCCGGGCGCGCGTCCCCGCCCGAGGTCGGTGGTTGCGCCCGAGGTCGTCGGTTCCGCGCCCCCTCCCGCGGACGGAAACCACGACCTCGCGCTAGCGTCGGTCGGGCGCGCCCGCGCCAGCCGACGGAGGGACCCCGCCATGCCGAAGCTCACCGCACCGCAGCTGCTCTGGACGGGCGTCGTGCTCGTCGTCGTCGGGATCATCGGGGGCTGGATCGGGCAGGCGCTGTTCATCGAGCTGCTGTACCGGGCCTCCTGGCTGTACGGGTTCGCGCAGACCGTGGGCAGCGCGTTGACGGTGGTCGGCGCGACGATGATCGGCGGGGCGTTCGTGGTGGGTGCGCTCCAGCGCGGGCCGTCGGCGCCGCGGCCGGCTCCGTCGGGGCAGCCGTACGGCGGCGCGCCGGGGCAGCCGTACGGCGGCTACCCGGCGGCGGGCGGGTACGGCGCCCCCGCGCCCGCCCCCGTCCCGGGCGGGTACGGCGCTCCGGCGGGCGGTGGGTACGGCGCTCCGGCAGGCGGTGGGTACGGCGCTCCGGCGGGCGGCCACCCCGCGCCGGGCGGGTACGGCACCGCACCCGAGGCCGGCGGGTACGGCCCGACGCCCGGCGCGCCTGCGCCCCAGCAGGCCGCCCACCCGTCGACACCGGGTGCGCCCGCGACCCACCAGGACGGGTACCCGGCTCCGTCGGCCGAACCCGGGCCGGCGCCGGCCCCCGAGCAGGACCGCCCGACCCCCTCGGCGGGCGACCGCTAGCCCGCCGACCGCGGCGCGACCACGCTCGGCGGGGACGACCGGTCGCACCGTGCTCGGCGCGGCGCTGGTCGCCGGCTCGTTGGTGCTCGCGGGCATGCGACGGCACGCCGGCGCGGTGCCGGAGCCGGGGGACAGCCCCCGTCCGACGTCGGGTTGACCGCCGCGCAGGACGGGGGTCGCACCCGTTCTGACCTGCGGTTCCGTTCGACAGGCTGGTGCCGTGCCCGATCGCCGGGCACCCGCGCGGGAGGCCGCGCGGTCCCCTCGGGAGCGCCGCCATGTCGACCGTCCTGCCTGCACCGTCCCGCGAGGCGAACACCCTCGCGCTCTCCGCCGGTCCCGCACCCACCCGCCCGGTCCGCGGCGCCCCCGCCCCCGCGGTCGGGGCCCCTGCGGCGGCCGCACGGCCCCGTCGCGACCCGTTCGTCGACGGCGTCCGCGCCGTCGGCATCCTGCTCGTCGTGGCGCTGCACTGGCTGATGGTCGAGGCCACCTGGGACGGCGAGTCGCTGGTCGTCGGCAACGCCCTCGCGCACGGCGGCGCGTGGCTGCTGACCTGGCTGCAGCCCTTGCCGCTGCTGTTCTTCGCCGCCGGGGCCGCGGCCCGCTACGACCTCGACCGGCACCCCGGCGAGCCCGGCTGGCGGTTCGCGGGCGTCCGGCTGCTGCGCATGGCGCGGCCGGTGGCGGTGTTCGTCGGGGTGTGGGCGCTGCTCGTCGCGGCGCTGCCGTGGCTCGGCGTCCCCACCGCTGCCGTCGACCGGGTCGCCCGGATCGTGCCGCAGCCGCTGTGGTTCCTCGGCGTGCAGATCGGGCTGCTCGCGCTGACGCCCCTGCTGCTGCGGGCCCTGCGTCGGTGGGGCGCCGCCCGGGTGCTGGTCGTCGCGGCGGCGCTCCCCGTGGTCGTCGACCTGCTGCGGTTCTCCGACGAGGTCGGGCTGCCCGGGGCGCCGAACGTGCTGCTGGTCTGGGCGGTGCCGTACCTGGGCGGTCTGGTCTACGCCGCCCGCCGGCTCGCCGCGCCGGAGGACGTCGCCGCTCGCGACCTCGTCCCGGAGCGCACCGCGCTGACGCTGCTCGCGCTCGGCGGCTTCGCGGCCACGGTGCTGCTCCTGGCCGTCGGCCCGTACCCGCGGTCGCTGATCGGGATGCCCGGCGACGCGCTCTCCAACCTCGCCCCGCCGACCGCCCCGGTCGTGGGCTTCGCGGTGGCGCAGGTCGCGGCGGCGCTGCTCGCCCGGGACGCCGTCGCCCGGTGGGCCGCCGGGTCGCGGCTGGTGCGCTGGGCCGGGGCGCGGTCGATGGGGCTGTACCTGTGGCACCTGACGGCGATGTTCGCGGTGTCGGGCGTCGTCCTGCTCGGGGTCGGCGAGGTGCTGCCGGAGCCGTGGACGTGGGACTGGTGGGCGACCCGGGTGTCGTACCTCGGCGCGGCGGCGGCGGTCCTCGCGGGGCTGGTCGTGGCGAGCCGCGCGGCGGAGCGGCTCCTGCCGGGGCGCGCGCGGGCGTGAGGTCGTCACATCGCGGGGGAAGCGTCCGCGCCCGCTCCCAGCCGGCTCCCAGGTCCGGGTGCTGGGCTGGACGCGTGCTGCACGAGCCGATCCGACGACGGACCACCGCCCTGCCCGCTCCCGTCGAGGACGGCGGCACGCGCCGGCCCTGGCGCGTCCGGCGCGCGGGCCTGCTCGACGTCAACCCGCTCGCCCGGATGATCGCCGCGCACCGGCCGTTCGTCGACCTCGACGGCGACGGCGAGCCCGACCCCGGGCCGGACCCGGAGCAGGCGGGGCCGGCGACCCGGCTCATGCTGAGCCTCGGCGCGATGGAGCACGGCGAGGTGTGGCTCGCCGACGCGGACGACGGCGCCCACCCCGAGGTCGCCGCCGTCGCGGTCTGGCTCCCGCCCGACGCGGACCGCCTCGGCGCCGACCTCCAGCGCGTCGTCACCCGCGAGCTCGGCGTCCGGCTCGACCCGCACCCCGAGCCGGCCCGCGCGCCGACGCGGGCGATCGCCGAGGCCACCGCCCGCACGCTCGCCCTCGTCCGGGAGTCGGGCGCGGAGCGCGTGCTCGTCCTGCTGGCCGACGACGGCCGCGCGGACGCGGGGGAGCGGGAGGCGCTGCTCGCCGACCTCCTGGCGCCCGTCGCGGCCGAGCAGGCGGCCCAGGGCCGGGACGTGCTGGCGGTGACCGTCGACCCCGCCCAGATGGCGGACCTCCGCGCGCTCGGGTTCACGGAGGTGGCGCGCACGCCGCTCGGGGCGGCGTCGCTCTGGCTCGGCGCGCTGCGGTCCGGTGCTCGGCGCGACGGCGCTCGGGCTCAGGCCGCGATCGCGACCGCGTAGCCGGCGGCGTCCTCCTCGAGGTCGCCGGTCTCGCCCTCGGCCACCGCCCGGCGGCCGAGCACGATCGTGTAGGTCCAGAACGCGGCGAGCGCGATCGCGCCGATGACGATCTTCAGCCACCACGGCAGCGTCGAGCCGGTCACGAAGCCCTCGACGACGCCGGACAGCAGCAGCGCCCCGGCCAGCCCGATCACCACGGTGATGAGCGCCCGCCCCTCCTCGGCCAGAGCCCGCGCCCGCGGCCGCCCCTGCGGGTCGACCCACGCCCAGAACAGCCGCAGCCCCGCGGCGCCGGCGACGAAGATCGAGGTCAGCTCGAGCAGGCCGTGCGGCGTGATGAGCTGGAAGAAGATGCCCAGGCTGTCGTGCGCGGCCATCATGCCGCCGGTCGCGCCGACGTTCACCGCGTTGTTCGCGAGCACGTACAGCGTGCCGACCCCGGAGATGCCGAGCGCCACGCAGAGCGCGGCGACCCACGCGTTGTTCGTCCACACCACGGCGGCGAACCCGGCGCCGGGGTCGTAGTAGGACGCGAACGCCTCGTCCACGTACTGCTGCCGCTCGCTCGGGGTGCCCATCGCGGCGAGCGCGTCGGGGTTCGTCGCCACCCACCAGCCGGCGACGGTCGCGACGGCGACGCACGCGAGCATGACGCCGACCGTCCACCAGCGCAGCCGGTACAGCGCGGCCGGCAGCGACAGCACGACGAACCGGCGGACGTCCCGCCAGGCGGGCTCGTGCGTCCCCGCGATCCGGGACCGCGCGCGGGCCAGCAGCTGGGACAGCCGGGCGACCGCGTCCGGGTCGGGCGCCGAGGACCGGATGGTCGACAGGTCGGTCGCGGCGGCCTGGTAGAGCCGGACGAGCTCGTCCGCCTCGGCGCCGTCGAGGCCCCGCCGCCGGGACAGCTCGTCCAGGCGCGCCCAGGAGGGCTCGCGCACGGCGGAGAAGGCGTCCAGGTCCACGCCCGATACCCTGCCACACGAGGCCCGGTCCCGACCGGGTGACCTGGGGCGGGACGTCGGCGGAGGTGGGGCGTGCAGGACGAGGGCATCGTCATCGGCGAGGGCGTGCTGCTGGACGCGCGGCCGACGTCGTTCGCCAGCCGGCTCGCCGGCGCGGTGATCGACCTGATCGCGCTCGGCGTGGTGGCGATCGCCGTGGCCTGGGTGCTCACCAGGTTCGTGGTCGTCGCGCCGAGCCAGGACGTCCTGCAGATCACGTTCGTCGTGGTGATGGTCACCGTCCTGGTCGTCATCCCGACGACGGTCGACACGCTGACCCGGGGCCGGTCGCTCGGCAAGCTCGCCGTCGGCATCCGGGTGGTGCGCGACGACGGCGGCCCGATCCGGTTCCGCCAGGCGTTCGTCCGGGCTCTGGTCGGCATCCTGGAGCTCTGGCTGACCCTGGGGTCGGTCGCGCTCATCACCTCGCTGGTCAACCCCCAGGGCAAGCGGCTCGGCGACATCCTGGCCGGCACGTACGCCGTCCGGGTGCGCGGCCGCACCGAGAACCGGGCGGTCGTCGTCATGCCGCCGTTCCTCGCGCCCTGGGCGCAGCAGGCCGACGTGGCCCGGCTCCCCGACGGCCTCGCGCTGTCTGTCCGCCAGTTCCTCGGGCGCGCGCCCCGGCTGCACCCCGGCTCGCGGTACGCGCTCGGCCAGCAGCTGGCCGGCGAGGTCGCCCGGTACGTCGCCCCCGGGCCGCCGGCCGGGACCCACCCGGAGGCGTTCCTCGCCGCGGTGCTCGCGACCCGGCGGGACCGCGAGTACGACGCCGCCACGCGCGCGGCCCAGCGCTCGGCGACCGAGGCCGTGACGCTGCACCGGCTGCCGCACGGCGTGCCGGACCCCACCCGCTGAACCACGTCGTGGACGCCCCGGCGGCGGCCCCGGTACCCCTCGTACGGTGACGGCGCCGGGAGCAGCCGGCGCGGACACGACGAGGTGAGGCACGTGCAGGACCAGCTGGGAGCGGTGCTCGACCAGGTGCTGGCGCGGAACCCGGGGGAGCCCGAGTTCCACCAGGCGGTGCGGGAGGTGTTCGGCAGCCTGGGGCCCGTGCTGGAGCGGCACCCCCGGTACGTCGACGCGGCCGTGCTGGAGCGGCTCTGCGAGCCCGAGCGGCAGATCGTGTTCCGGGTGCCGTGGGTCGACGACGCCGGACGCGTGCAGATCAACCGCGGGTTCCGGGTGCAGTTCAGCACCACGCTCGGCCCGTCGAAGGGCGGCCTGCGGTTCCACCCGTCGGTGAACCTCGGCATCGTGAAGTTCCTCGGGTTCGAGCAGATCTTCAAGAACTCGCTCACCGGCATGCCGATCGGCGGCGGCAAGGGCGGCTCGGACTTCGACCCGCGCGGCCGCTCGGACGGCGAGGTCATGCGGTTCTGCCAGTCGTTCATGACGGAGCTGGCCCGGCACATCGGCGAGTACGTGGACGTGCCCGCGGGCGACATCGGCGTCGGCGGCCGGGAGATCGGCTACCTGTTCGGCCAGTACAAGCGGATGACCGGCCGGTACGAGTCGGGCGTGCTCACGGGCAAGGGCGTGACCTGGGGCGGCTCGCTCGTCCGCACCGAGGCCACCGGGTACGGCGCCGTGCTGTTCGCGCAGGAGATGCTCCGCGCCGCCAACCGGTCGCTGGACGGCCAGCGCGTGGTCGTGTCCGGCTCGGGGAACGTGGCGCTGTACGCGGTCGAGAAGGCGCAGCAGCTCGGCGCCGACGTCGTCGCCTGCTCGGACTCGCGGGGCTACGTCGTCGACGACCAGGGCCTCGACCTGGCGCTGCTGCAGCAGGTGAAGACGGTCGAGCGCGGCTCGCTGGCGGACTACGCGGAGCGGCGCGGCGGGTCCGCGCGGTACGTGCCCGGCCGGCGGGTCTGGGAGGTCGGCGCGACGGTGGCGCTGCCGTGCGCGACGCAGAACGAGCTCGACGGCGACGACGCCCGCGCGCTGGTCGGCTCGGGGCTGGTGGCCGTCGCCGAGGGCGCGAACATGCCCACGACGCCCGACGCGGTCGCGGTGCTGCGCGAGGCCGGGGTGCTGTTCGGCCCGGGCAAGGCGGCGAACGCGGGCGGCGTGGCGACGTCGGCGTTGGAGATGCAGCAGAACGCGAGCCGCGACTCCTGGTCGTTTGAGTACACCGAGCAGCGGCTCGCGACGATCATGCGGGACATCCACGACCGCTGCGCCGCGACGGCGGACGAGTACGGAGCCCCGGGCGACTACGTCCTGGGCGCCAACGTGGCGGGCTTCCTCAAGGTCGCCGACGCGATGCTGGCGCTCGGCGTCGTCTGACGCCCGCGCCGCGCGCGCCGAGGTAGGACCGTTCCGCCGAGGTAGGACCGTCCTGGGTCCTATCTCGGCGCGCAGGTCCTATCTCGGCGAGCAGCGGAGCGCGGGCCGGTCAGTCCCGGGCGCACTCCGCGGGGGCGCCCGCCGGGTCGTCCACCAGGCGGTGCAGGAGGCGGAGCAGGTCGTCCTGCTCGGCCGGTGCGAGGCGCGCCAGCAGCTCCTCCGCGTGCCGGCGCCGCTCGGCGTCCGCCTCCGCCAGCACCGCGCGGCCCTCGTCCGTCACGGCCACGAGGGTCGCGCGGCGGTCGGTCGGGTCCGGCCGCCGCTCGACGAGGCCGGCGCGCTCCAGGTCGTCGACCAGCGAGGTGATCGACCGCGGCACCACGTCGAGCGCTGCGGCGAGCGCGGTCTGCCGCTGCGGCTCCTCGCGCGCCACGACCCGCAGCAGCCGGTGCCGGGACGGCGTGAGGTCCACGCGCTCCCGGACGTCGCGCCGCATGGTGTGCAGGGCCCGGCGGAGCAGCCAGAACAGCTCGTCGCCAGGGTTGCCCGGGGCGGGGTGGCGGTGCGCGGGGGCCGGGGTGACGGGCGTCATGCGACCCACGATAGCGAGTTCCGCACATAGAGAGGTACCCTCTCTATCGGAATCGTCCCCCTGGAGGCCCCATGTCCATGCACGGAGGAGGGGGCGGTGGACCGGCGATGTACCGGTCGTTCCGCCTCGACCCGTCCGTCGCCCGGCGTCGCATCACCCGCGACGTGCTGCGGCGCATCCTCGCCTTCGCCCGCCCCTACCGCGGGCTGCTCACCGTGTTCCTCGTCGTCGTCGCGCTCGACGCCGCGATCGGCGCGGTCACCCCGCTGCTGTTCCGGCAGATCATCGACCACGGCATCGCGCAGGGCCGTACCGGGCTGGTGCTCGGGCTCGCCGGCGTCGTGGCGCTGCTCGCGGTCGTCTCGGCCGGGCTGACGCTCGCGTCCCGCTGGTTCTCCGCGCGGATCGGCGAGGGCCTGATCCTCGACCTGCGCACGCAGGTGTTCGACCACGTGCAGCGGATGCCGCTGGCGTTCTTCTCCCGCACGCAGACCGGCGCGCTCGTGCAGCGGCTCAACGGCGACGTGCTCGGCGCGCAGCAGGCGTTCACCTCGACGCTGTCGAACGTCGTGTCCAACGTGCTGACCGTCGTGCTGGTCATCGCCGCGATGCTGTCGCTGTCCTGGCAGATCACCCTGCTCTCCCTGGTGCTGCTGCCCGCGTTCGTGCTGCCGGTCCGCGCGATGGGCCGCCGACTCGCGGGCGTGACGCAGGAGTCGTACACGCTCAACGCCGCGATGGGCCAGACGATGACCGAGCGGTTCAACGTCGCCGGTGCGCAGCTGGTCAAGCTGTACGGCCGCCCCGAGGACGAGACCGCGGAGTTCGCCTCCCGCGCCGCCCGGGTGCGGGACATCGGCATCACGTCCGCGATGTACGCCGCGGTGTTCCGGATCGGGCTCACGCTGATCGCCGCGGTCGCCGTCGCGATCGTCTACGGGCTGGGCGGCGTGCTCGCGATCCAGGGCTCGCTGACGGTCGGCGTGGTCGTCGCGCTCACCTCGTACCTGACCCGGCTGTACGGCCCGATCACGTCGCTGTCGAACGTCCAGGTCGACGTCATGACGACGCTGGTCTCGTTCGAGCGGGTCATCGAGGTGCTCGACCTGAAGCCGACCGTGGCGGACGCGCCCGACGCGCGGCCGCTGCCCGCCGACGTCGCGAGCACCGCGAGCGTCGAGCTGGACGACGTGTCGTTCCGGTACCCGGCCGCCTCCGAGGTGTCGCTGGCGTCGCTGGAGTCCGTCGCCCGGCTGCAGACCGAGGTGCCGGGCACGACGCTCGAGCACGTCTCGTTCACGGTCCCGCACGGCCACCTGGTCGCGCTGGTCGGGCCGTCCGGCGCGGGCAAGACGACGATCTCCGCGCTGGTCGCGCGGCTGTACGACGTCACGTCCGGCACCGTCCGCGTCGCGGGCCAGGACGTCCGCGAGGTCACCCAGGAGAGCCTGCGGGACGCCATCGGCATCGTGTCCCAGGACGCGCACCTGTTCCACGACACCATCCGCGCGAACCTGCTGTACGCCCGGCCCGGTGCGACCGACGCCGAGCTGGAGCAGGCGCTCCGGCGGGCGCAGATCTGGGACCTGGTGTCCCGGCTGCCGGACGGCGTCGACACCGTGGTGGGGGACCGGGGCTACCGGCTCAGCGGCGGCGAGCGGCAGCGGCTGGCCATCGCCCGGCTGCTGCTCAAGGCGCCGCCGGTCGTGGTGCTCGACGAGGCGACCGCGCACCTGGACTCCGAGTCCGAGGCCGCGGTGCAGCGGGCGCTCGCAGAGGCGCTCGTCGGGCGGACGGCGCTCGTGATCGCGCACCGGCTGTCGACGATTCGCGAGGCGGACTCGATCGTCGTGCTCGACGGCGGGCGGGTCGCCGAGCAGGGCACGCACGCCGAGCTGCTGGCGGCGGGCGGGCTGTACGCCGAGCTGTACGAGACGCAGTACGCGACGGCGCGCTGAGGGCGTACGACCGGCCGGGTGCTGCGCCCCGGCCGGTCCCGCGCGTCAGATCAGGCCGAGGTGCCGCACAGCGTCCCGCTCCTCGGCGAGCTCCGCCACCGACGCGTCGATCCGCGCGCGCGAGAACGCGTCGATCTCCAGGTCGGGCACGATCCGCCACACCCCGTCGGCGGCGGTGACCGGGAACGAGCAGACCAGCCCCTCGGGCACCCCGTAGGACCCGTCCGACACCCGGCCGGCCGACGTCCAGTCGCCCGCCGGGGTGCCGCCGCGGCGCAGGTGGCCGTGGTCGATGATCGCGCTCACGGTCGACGCGACCGACGAGCCGCCGCGGGCGGCGATGATCGCGGCCCCGCGCTGGGCGACGGTGTCGATGAACGCGCCCTCGGCCCACTCCCGGTCGACGACCTCCAGCGCGGGACGCCCGGCGACGAGCGCGTGCCGCAGGTCGGGGTACTGGGTGCGCGAGTGGTTGCCCCACACGGTGACCCGGGTGATATCCCGGGGGTTCACGCCGGTGCGCAGCGCGAGCTGGGCGAGCGCGCGGTTGTGGTCCAGCCGGGTCAGGGCGGTGAACCGGTCGCGCGGCACGTCCGGCGCGTGCGCCGCGGCGATCATCGCGTTGGTGTTCGCGGGGTTGCCGATCACCAGCACCCGGATGCCGTCCGCGGCGACGTCGTTGATCGCCGCGCCCTGCGCGCGGAAGATGCCGGCGTTGGCCTCGAGCAGGTCGGCCCGCTCCATGCCCGCGGTCCGCGGCTGCGCGCCGACCAGGACCGCGATGTCCGCCCCGTCGAACGCGGCGCGCGGGTCGGCGGTGACGTCCACGTCGACCAGCAGGGGCGAGGCGACGTCCTGCAGCTCCAGCGCCACGCCGTGCGCGGCGTGCAGCGCCTCCGGCCGCTCGAGCATCCGCACCCGCACCGGCGTGTCCGGGCCGAGCAGCTCCCCGCTCGCGACCCGGAACATCAGCGAGTAGCCGATCTGGCCGGCGGCGCCGGACAGCGTGAGCGTGACGGCGGGACGGGCCACGGAGGTCTCCTGGTGGGTCGACGACGGGGTCAGGGCGTCGGCGCCAGGAGCGTCGGCGGCGACGGTCCGGTCGACGGTAGGCGGGGTCCCCGCGCAGTTCAAGGGCGGTACCGCCGTGTCGCGGGCCGCGTCAGGGCGCCGCGACCGCCACCGCGTGCTCGGCGGCGTCGACGGCGACGAACCGCACGAGGCGCTCGGCCTCCGGCAGCACCGCCCGGCGCTCCGCCGCGGTCCACCGCCGCAGCGGGGTGACGGTCAGCGTCGCGCGCTCCCGGCGGGCCCGCGGCGCCCCGGCCGTGCGGGGGAGGCGCTCGCGCCGCACGGCCCAGGAGCCGGCCACCAGCCCGTCGAGCAGCACGGTCCCCGGCGGCATCCCGTTGCGGCTCGCCAGCGCGGGCCGGATCTCGGGCGGGATCACCCGGCTGCGGTCCTCGTGGCTCAGCAGCAGGTTCTCGAAGTCCGGGAGCAGCCGGACGGGGGCCGGGACGTCCTCGGGCGGGCGCGGGGCGTCGGGCAGGTCGAGCAGGACCCTCGGCCGGCCCGAGGGCGGGTCGACGTGCACGAGCTCGACGACCTCCGGCCGCAGCCGGTCGACCGCCGGTCCCAGCCCGGTCAGGCCCGACCACCGCCGCACGTCGGCGGCGGTCGCGGGCCCGTAGGCGCCGAGGTAGCGCCGGACCAGGGCGGCGAGGGCGGCGTCGCGCTCCTCGTCCCCGAGGTCGGCGGCCGGCCCGTCGACGCCGAACCACGCCCACGCGGTCGTCCAGGTCGTCGGCATGCTGCGGCCCCACACCCCGCGCGGGGTGACCTGCACCAGCGGCAGCAGCCCGCGCGCGCCCTGCGCGAGCGACCCGGGGTCGAGGCCCGGCCAGGTCGCCGCCAGCCGCGCCCCGAGGTCCCGCGCGGTGAGCGGCCCGTCGGACAGGGCGTCGAGCGCGGCGGTGCGCAGGTCGTCCAGGTCGACCTGCCGCAGCGTCGGGGCCGCCGAGACGTTGGCGGTGAGGTGCCGCCGCAGCGTGGGCGCGAGCAGTGGCCACAGCGCCAGCGCGTCGTCGGCGGTCACGAGGTGCACCGTGTCGCGCAGCAGCGCCAGGCGGGCGACCCGGCGGTCGGTCAGCGCGTCGGCCAGGTCGGCGTGCGCGAGGCCGGCGACCCGCGCGTGCAGCGCCAGGTAGGCCGACGACGGGTTCTGCGACTGCAGGGCCACCAGGTGCCGCACCACGTCGACCGCCGGGGCGTCGGTGCGGTCCAGCAGGTGCTGCCGCGCGAGCAGGGCTCGGCCGAGCCCGCGCGTGGTGATCGTGCCGCCGCCCGCGAGGTCCCCGTCGCCCGTCACGGTGCCGAGGCTACGCGCGCACTCCGACACGTCGGATGGACGCGACTGGAGCGTTCTGCCCGACACGCCGCGGCGTTTCGGGCAGAACGCTCCAGTCCAGGTCCTACAGCCGGCCCGCGGCCTTCAGCGCGAGGTACGCGTCGGCGAGGCGCGGGGCCAGGTCGTCGGGCAGCGCGTCGACCACCTCCACGCCGTGGCTCCGCAGCCGCTGCGCGACCGCCATCCGCTCCAGCTCGGTCCGCTCGGCCGCCGCGGCGTCGAACAGGGCCGCGACGTCCTCCCGCGCGATGCGCAGCCGCTCGACCTCGGGGTCCCGCACCGACGCGAGCACGACCTGGTGCCGGGACGCGAGCTGGTCGACGACGCGGAGCAGCCCGTTCTCGACGGCCGCGGGCTCGAGGGCGGACAGCAGCACGACCAGCGCCCGCTGGGACAGCCGCTCCTGCACCTGCGCGACGACGCCGGGCCAGTCGGCCTCGACCAGCGACGGCTCGACGTCGGCCAGCGCGTCCGCGATCGCGGGCATCAGCCGGGGACCCGAGGCGCCGGCCACCCGGGCGCGCACCGTCCGGTCGTACGCGAGGAGCTCGACCCGGTCGCCCGCCCGCGAGGCCAGCGCGGCGAGCAGCAGCGCCGCCTCGACGGACGGCTCCAGGCGCGGCTCCTCGCCGGTGCGCGCGGCGCTGGTGCGCGAGGTGTCGAGCACGATCAGCACCCGGCGGTCGCGCTCGGGGCGCCAGGTGCGCACCACGACGTCGTTGCGCCGGGCGCTCGCGCGCCAGTCGATGGACCGCACGTCGTCGCCGATCACGTACTCGCGGAGCGAGTCGAACTCGGTGCCCTGCCCGCGGACCTGCACCGCGGCGCGCCCGTCCATCTCGCGGAGCCGGGCGAGCCGGCTGGGGAGGTGCCGGCGGGACGCGAACTCCGGCAGCACCCGCTGCGTGCCGGGCACCGCGATCGACGCCTGCCGGGCCGCGAGCCCGAGCGGGCCGGCCGACCGGATGGTGACCCGGTCGGCGCGCAGGTCGCCGCGCCGGCTCGGGCGCAGGCCGGTGTCGACGCGGCGCGACTCCCCGGGCGGCAGGTCGACCCGGTGCCGGTTGTGGTCGGCGCCGGCCGAGGGCGGCCACGCGTCCCGGACCAGGGCGCGCAGCCGCCGGGCGCCGGTGTGCGTCAGGGTGAGCCGGGACCGGGCCGGCTCGTGCAGCCGGACCGCGCCGGTGACCTCGCGGCGGATCGCCACGGCGCGCGGGGACGCCGCCAGGGCGACGTCGAGCACGCACAGCAGCATCACCAGCACCGACCAGGCCAGCACCGTGCCGGGCACGGGCCAGAGCAGCACCGGCAGCGCGCCGACCGCGGTCAGCGCGACCGCGCGCCAGGTGATCGCCACGCCGCGGGCCTCAGCGGGGGACCGGCACGGACGCGAGCACGGTGTCGAGCACCGACTCCGCCGTCACGCCCTCGAGCTCGGCCTCCGCGCGCAGCTGCACGCGGTGCCGCAGCGTCGGGTGCGCCAGCGCCTTCACGTCGTCCGGGGTCACGTACGACCGGCCCTGCAGCCAGGCCCACGCGCGGGCCGTCGCGAGCAGCGCGGTCGCACCACGGGGCGAGACGCCGAGGGACAGCGACGGCGACTGCCGGGTGCCGCGGACCACGTCCACGACGTAGCCGAGCACCTCGGGCGCGACCTGGACCCGGGCGACCTCCTCGCGGGCGCGCTCCAGCACGTCCTTCCCGGCGACGGGCCGCACGCCCGCCTTGACCAGGTCGCGCGGGTCGAAGCCCGCCGCGTGCCGGGCGAGGACCTCGATCTCCTCGTGCCGCTCGGGCAGCGGGAGCGTCAGCTTGAGCAGGAACCGGTCGAGCTGCGCCTCGGGCAGCGGGTAGGTGCCCTCGTACTCGACGGGGTTCTGGGTGGCGATGACGACGAACGGGGACGGCAGCGGCCGCGGGGTGCCGTCGACCGAGACCTGGCGCTCCTCCATGGCCTCGAGCAGCGACGCCTGGGTCTTGGGCGGCGTGCGGTTGATCTCGTCGGCGAGCATGAGGTTGGTGAACACCGGGCCCTCGCGGAACGAGAACTCGGCGGTCCGCGCGTCGTAGACCAGGGAGCCGGTGACGTCGCCGGGCATGAGGTCCGGCGTGAACTGCACCCGCTTGGTGTCGAGGTCGAGGGCCGTCGACAGGGTGCGGACCAGCAGCGTCTTCGCGACGCCGGGCACGCCCTCGAGCAGCACGTGCCCGCGGCAGAGCAGCGCGATCACCAGGCCCGTGACGGCGGCGTCCTGGCCGACGACCGCGCGGCCGACCTCGGCCCGGACGGCGCCGAGCGCCTCGCGCAGCTCGGGGGACGGCTCGGGGACGGCGGGCGCCGCGGGGGCCGGGGGAGCGGGCGGGGCGGCGGGCGCGGGCTGCTGCCCCCACGCGGGCTGCTGCGCCTCGGGCTGCTGCGCCTGCCAGGGCTGCTGCTGCCCGGCGGGCTGCTGCCCGGTCGGCTCCGGCGCGGGGTACCCGGCGGGCGTGCCGCCCTGCGGCCACGGGTTCGGGGCGGGGTGGTCGGTCACGTGGGGTGAACCTCGCTCTCGAGCTGGTCGAGCCGGCGGGCCAGGTGCTCCAGGCCCGCGTCTGACGTGGGGGGTGGTCCGTACAGCAGGTCGCGGACGTCGGCCTCGTCCCGGCGCGCGGCCCGTGCGACCGCGGTGACGACGTCGGGCGCCGCGGCGGACCGCGGGACGCCGAGCCGGCGGGCGAGCCGGGCGGCGGTGCCGGCCCGCAGCGAGGCGGCGGCGTGCCCGTACGACCGGGAGGTCCGGTAGAGGCGCGCCCGCCCGCGGGTGGTCTCGGCGGGGCGGACGACGACCGGGAGCCGCTCGGCGACGACCCGGCCGAGCCGGCGCCCGCGCCACAGCGCGATCACGAGGACGACCACCAGGGCCTGCAGGAGCAGCACCCGGGCGACCGGCGGAAGCAGGTCGCCGAGGCCGGGGCCGCTGCTCGCCTCGTCGGCGCCGAGGTCGCCGGCGGACGGCACGTACCAGACGAGCTCGGCGTTCCGGCCGAGCGCGCGCAGCGCGAGCGCGGCGTTGCCCTCGTCCGCGACCCGGGCGTTGGTGATCAGGCCGGCGTCGCCGAGGACCGTGACCCGGCGGCCGTCCGCCTCGGACGTCGCGTAGAGGAAGGCCTGCGGGGAGCTGTCGGGCACGGGGAAGCAGAGGGTGGCGCCCGCCGGGGCGGCCTCGCCGAGCGGGGTGACGCCGGCGCCGGTCGCGGAGATCGTCCCGGCGGCCGCGGCGTCCGGGTCGTCGCAGGAGGCGGCGACGGGCGAGGGCTGGACGCCGCCCGACCAGCCGGTGGTCAGGCCCGGGACGGTCCGGTCGACGAGGTACGACGGGTCGAGCAGCACGAGGTCCGCGGCGGTGCCGGCGAGGGCCGTGATCTGGTCGCCGGACAGCAGCCAGTCGGACGTGACCAGCAGCGTGCGGCCGGCCTCCGCGGCGGAGACCGCCGCACCCGCGGAACGCACGTAGGTGATCCCCACGCCCTGGTCGCGCAGCACCTCGGCGAGCGCCATCGCGCCGTTCTCCCGCGGGTTGTCCGGCGCGAGGGCGGTGGCGGACCGGGTGGGGGCGGGCAGCAGCGCGGCGAGCACCCCGATGCCGAGCACGACCGCGACGACCACGAGCCAGCGCACCCGGCGCCAGCGGGCGCCCGCGCGGGTGCGGGCGGTGGTGCCGTCGCCGAGGACGACGCCGTCGGCCCGGTCCGGCCCGGCCGGTGCGCCCGGTGCGCCCGGTGCGCGGGTCGTCGCCGGGGCGGTCACGCGTCCACCCCCGCGCCGGCGAGCCCGGCGGGCAGGGTCGGGCGGGTCGCCGCGACGCGGGCGTCCAGCTCGCGCAGCGTGGCGTCGTCCTCGGCCCGCGGGGTGCGCTCGCCGTAGACCACGTCGTCGAACAGGCGCCCGGCGGCGCGCAGGTCCACCGCGTGGGCGGGCAGCCGCAGCCCCGCGGCCTCGACGGCCTCGTGCGCGGTGCGCCCCGGCTGCTCCTCCAGCACGGCGCGCTCCTCGAGCGACCGCACCACGGCCCGGAACCGGTCGGCGACCGCCCCCGCCCAGTCCCCGCGCGCGGCGGCCGCGTCGGCGGCGGTCCGGAGCTCGGCGGCGGTGCGCCGGTCGTCGGCGTCGAGCACCCCCCGCGCCCCCGCGACCCGGCGGCTGCGGCGCACCGGACCCGTGACGAGGAACGCCACGGTCACGAGCACGGCGAGCCCGGCGAGGATCGCCAGGAGCGTGCCGACGTTGCCGATCGGCAGGCCGTCGGCGCCCTCGAACAGGCGGCCGAGCCAGTCCAGGAACCGCTGCAGCAGGCTCGGCTGCTGGTGGTAGACCGGGTCGGCGAGCTCCTGCTCGAGCCAGCGGCGCGCCTGCTCGGCGTCCGGGACGACGGGCACGGTCACCGGCCGGCGCCCTCCGCGGCCCGGGCCAGCTCGACGTCCAGGCCCTCGCGGCGCATCCGGACGTCGATGTAGGCGAGCGCGACGACGCCGGCCATGAAGACCGTGGTGATCGTGGTCGCGATCGCGGTGCCGATCGCGGTGAGCGCGATGGACGGGCCGCTGGTCATCAGCGGGTCGTTGAGCACGAGCTGGGAGATCAGCGTCACCGGCACGACGACGATCTGCGAGATGATCCCGACGAGGATCGACACCAGCAGGTACAGGCCGAGCAGCCGCCAGAACGACCCGCGGGTCAGCCGCCACGCGCGCGCCACGGACGCCCAGAAGCCGCCGCCCTCGAGCATGATCGCGGCGGGGGCGAGCAGCGTGCGGATGGTCACCCAGAAGCCGCCGACCACGGCGACGGCCGCGGCCAGCAGGCCGACCAGCACGGTGAGCCCCACGCTGTCGCTGGTCGAGCCCACGAGGACGACCAGGCCGACCAGCGCGGCCACCGCGACCGAGGTCGCGAGGCCGAGCAGCAGGCCGAACCCGATCACCCAGAAGATCCGCTTGCCCTGGCCGCGCACGACGTCGCGCGCCGAGATCCGCTGGCCGATGACCGAGCGGCTGACCGACAGGATGAGCAGGCCGGTGAGGATCGTGGTGGCGAGCGCGGTGAGCGGGATGCCGGCGACGCTCGCGAGCGAGGTGCCGAAGCTGTCGCCGAGCAGCTCGGTGTCGGCCGGTGTGAGGCCCGCGCTGCTCGTGAACAGGTCGTTGACCGCGCCGGCGAAGATGCCCGCCAGGTACCACTGGATCAGCGCGCCGACCGCGGTGGCGACCGCGACGACCACGGCGGTGAGGCCGAACATGGTCGCGGGGTTGTGCCGGATCGCGCGGAACGCGCCGTCGAAGATCTCCCAGATGCTCAGCGGGCGCAGCGGGATGATCCCGGGCTGCGCGGCCGCCGGCTGGTAGGGCGTCGCGCCCCAGCCGTAGGGGGCCGGGCCGGGCTGCTGGCCGTAGCCCGGCGCGGCGGGGTAGCCGGGCTGCTGGCCGTAGCCCTGCTGGCCGTAGCCCTGCTGGCCGTACCCCGGCGCGGGCGCCTGCCCCGGCGTGCTCGGGTAGCCGGGCTGCTGCCCGTACCCCGGCTGCTGCCCGTACCCGGGCGGGGTCGGCGCGTCCGGACCGCCGCCCGGCTGCCCGGCGGCGTCACCCGGACGGCCGCCACCCGGCCGGGTGCCCGCGTCGCCCCAGGGGTTGGCGGGCCGCCCGCCCGCGGCGGGATCCGTCGGCGGCTGCCACCCCGCGGGGGCGTACTGCCCGTACCGGGGCGCCGGGCGCTGGTCCTCGCCCTGCCGCGGTGCGTCCTCGGGGCGGCCCTCGTCGTGAGGCGTGCTCATCGTGCTCCTCGGGTCGCGGCGGGGTGCGCCGGGACCCCCGTCGGGGGCGCCGGGCGCTGCTGACGGCCATCGTGCCACGTCAGGTCCGGGTCCGGGCCGCTGCTCCGTCCGGAGGTCGCGCGCGGGTGGTCCCCCGGTGCGGGCCGCCGTGATGCGATCATGGGCAGATGAAGGGACGCGTTCTCGTGGTCGACGACGACACCGCCCTGTCCGAGATGATCGGCATCGTCCTGCGCTCGGAGGGGTTCGAGCCGGTCTTCTGCGCGGACGGGGACGAGGCACTGGAGGCCTTCCGGTCGACGCAGCCGGACCTCGTGCTGCTCGACCTCATGCTCCCGGGCAAGGACGGCACCGAGGTGTGCCGGCTCATCCGGGCGGAGTCGGGCGTGCCGATCGTCATGCTGACCGCCAAGGCCGACACGGTCGACGTGGTCCTCGGGCTGGAGTCCGGCGCCGACGACTACATCGCCAAGCCGTTCAAGCCCAAGGAGCTGATCGCCCGCGTGCGGGCGCGGCTGCGCCGCAGCGACGAGCCCGCCCCCGAGCACCTGCGCATCGGCGACCTGTCGATCGACGTCACCGGCCACCGCGTCACGCGCGACGGCGCGCCGATCTCGCTGACGCCGCTGGAGTTCGACCTGCTGGTCGCGCTCGCCCGCAAACCGTGGCAGGTGTTCACGCGCGAGGTGCTGCTCGAGCGCGTGTGGGGCTACCGCCACGCCGCCGACACCCGGCTGGTGAACGTCCACGTCCAGCGGCTGCGGTCCAAGATCGAGGCCGACCCCGAGCGCCCCGAGATCGTCGTGACCGTGCGCGGCGTCGGCTACAAGGCGGGCGCGACGCCCCCGTGACCGGTTCCCCCCGCGGCGGCGTCGCCGGGCGGGCGGCGCGCGCGTGGCGGCTCGCCACCGTGCGGGCCGGGGCCCGCGCGCGCCGGATGGTCCGCGCCTGGCGCGGCTCGCTGCAGGCGCGGGTCCTCACGCTCACCCTGGTGGTCGGGCTGCTCGCGCTCGCGGTGCTCGGCGGCTACCTGTCCGTCAGCGTGCGGGACGGCCTGTTCACCCAGCGTGTGGACCAGGTGCTCGCCGAGTCCGCGCGCAGCGCCGCCCAGGCGCAGGAGACGTTCGACGCGTCGACGGCGACCACCGCGCCCGAGGCCCAGCTCCTGGTGAACGACATGGTGCGCGCGCTGCGCTCCGGCGGCTCGGGCGAGCGGGAGGTGTTCCTGCTGCGCACCCGCGGACAGCAGCAGCCGATCCTGGTCACCGGCCAGTCCACCGACTCGAGCCTCGTCGGCCTGGTCTCGGAGCCGCTGCGCACCGCGACCGCGGAGGGTGAGGGGCAGCGCTGGGAGTCGGTCGCGTGGCCGGCGACGTCGACGGACACCGGCCGGGTCGAGCCGGGGGTGATGGTCGGCCAGGTGGTCACGGTCCCCGCCGCCGGGTCCTACGAGCTGTACTTCCTGTACTCCCTGCAGGCCGAGCAGGACCGCCTGGAGTTCCTGCAGAGCGTCCTCGGCATCGGCGCCGTCGCGCTCGTCGCGCTGCTGGTGTCGATGACCTGGCTGGTGACGCGGCAGGTCGTCCGCCCGGTCCGGCAGGCCGCGCACGTCGCGGAGCGGATCGCCGACGGCAGCCTCACCGAGCGGATGCCGGTGCGCGGCGAGGACGAGATGGCGCGCCTGGGCCGGTCGTTCAACGAGATGGCCGAGAGCCTCCAGGACCAGATCGACCGCATGGAGCACCTGTCGGCCATGCAGCGCCGGTTCGTCTCCGACGTGTCCCACGAGCTGCGCACGCCGCTGACCACCGTGCGCATGGCCGGCGAGATGATCTACGAGTCCCGGGACGACTTCGACCCGGTGGTCCGCCGGTCCGCGGAGCTGCTGCAGCAGCAGCTCGACCGGTTCGAGGACCTGCTGGGCGACCTGCTGGAGATCAGCCGGTTCGACGCGGGCGCCGCCGTGCTGGACGCCGAGGCCCGGGACCTGCGCGACGTCGTCGGCGCCGCGGTCGACCAGGCCGTGCCGCTCGCCGGCGCGAAGGGCTCCTGGCTCTCGGTGACGCAGCCCGAGGGGCCGTGCCTCGCCGACGTCGACCCGCGGCGCGTCGAGCGGGTGCTGCGGAACCTGCTGGTCAACGCGATCGAGCACGCCGAGGGCAGCGACGTCGAGGTCACCGTCGGCGCGGACGACCGCGCGGTCGCCGTGACCGTCCGCGACCGCGGCGTCGGCATGACCCGGGACGAGGCGGCGCACGTGTTCGACCGGTTCTGGCGGGCCGACCCGGCCCGTGCGCGGACGACCGGCGGCACGGGCCTCGGCCTCGCGATCTCGCTGGAGGACGCGCACCTGCACGGCGGCTGGCTGGAGGCGTGGGGCCGGCCCCGGCAGGGGGCGTGCTTCCGGCTCACGCTGCCCCGGCGCGCCGGGATCACGCTGGAGTCGTCGCCGCTGCCGCTCGAGCCGCCGGCGGAGCCCGACCGCCCGGTCGCCCGGGAGCGGGACGTCGACCGCCCGGACCCCGCGGCGCTGCCCGACCTGCCGCCGACCACCGGGTCGTTCGACGTGGTCGAGCGCGCGCGGGAGGCGCAGCGCGCGGTGGCGCGCCGGCGCGAGCAGGAGCGGGCCGCGGCGGACGGGGCACCCGGTGCGCCGGACGCGACGCCGGACCCGGACGGCGCGCAGCCGCACGCCGGGACGCCCCACGACCCCGAGCCCGCCCGCCGCGGCGGCCCCGACCGACCGGGGGAGACCCGATGACCGCGCCGTCCTCGCGCCGTGCCGGGTCCGGCGCCCGGCCTCGCCCCGCCCCGCGCCGCGCGGGTGCCGCCGCCCTGCTCGCCGTCGTGCTGGCCGCGCT
Organism: Cellulomonas sp. PS-H5; assembly: GCF_019265565.1. Classification (NCBI taxonomy): domain Bacteria; kingdom Bacillati; phylum Actinomycetota; class Actinomycetes; order Micrococcales; family Cellulomonadaceae; genus Cellulomonas; species Cellulomonas sp. PS-H5. The sequence goes on along the minus strand of NZ_JAHVCI010000030.1, from coordinate 2,239 downwards.
GTCCGCGTGCGTCGGCATCCCGACGTCGGGACCCGTCGGCGTCGGCGTCGAGGGGGTCTCCGACCAGGGCGTCGTCGAGCCGCTGGGCGACCCGCCGCCCCAGGACGGCGCTCCCGAGGACATCGTGCGGGGGTTCCTCGGCGCGAGCGCCGCGGGCTTCAGCCGCGCGTCCGCGTCCGCCGACGCGACCGACGACTTCCGCAACGCCCGCGAGTACCTGTCCGGCGAGACCCGGCGGTCGTGGAGCCCGCGCGACCGCGTGGTCGTGTACGCGACCGCGTCGAGCCCCGACATCGAGCTGGTCGGCGAGTCCCAGGTGCAGGTCGACGTGCGGGTCGCCGCGCGGGTGGACGCCGACGGCCGGTACGCCCAGGCCGGGCCGGACGCCAAGGAGTCGCTGACCTTCGACCTCGTGCAGGACAGCGAGGGGCAGTGGCGCATCTCCGGCCTGGAGGACGGCGTCGTGCTGTCCGAGCCGAACTTCGAGGCGATCTACCGGTCCGCCACCCTGTACTTCCTGTCCCAGGACGAGCAGTTCCTCGTGCCGGAGACGCGGTGGTTCCCGGTGCGCAACCTGGCGACGTCGATCGTCCGCGCGATCATCGCCGGTCCGTCCGGGTGGCTCCGCGACGCCGCGCGGAGCGCGGTGCCCGAGGGCGCGGTGCTGCAGCCGGACGCCGTGTCCGTGGACGCGGACGGCGTCGCGACGGTGAGCCTCGGCGCGGGCGGCCTCCCCACCGAGCCGGAGGAGCGCGCCCGGATGCAGGCGCAGCTGGAGGCGTCCCTGCGGATCGCGCGGGTGCGCACCGTGGAGGTGAGCGCGGGCGGCGTGGCGATGGACACCGAGGCGGCGGAGCTCGAGCGCGGCCAGGACTGGGGCGGGGCGCTCGAGGCGCTGCAGGACGGCACGCTCGTGCAGATGTCCGCGGGCGAGCTCGAGCCGGTCGAGGGCGTCGCCCCGCTCGCCGGGCTGGACGCGCGCGACCCCGCCCGCGACGGGACGGGCGACCTCCGGGTCATGCTCTCGGGTCCGGACCGGCTCGTGACCGTCCCGACGACCGCCGCCGCGTCCGTCCAGCTGCTGGAGGCCTCCGCGCTGGTGGCGCCGTCGGTGGACCGCCTCGGCTGGGTCTGGACCGCGTCGCCCGCCCAGAGCGGGCAGCTGCTGGCCGTCGACGACCGCGGCACCGTCGTCGACGTCGCCGCCGAGTGGCTGCAGGACCGCACGGTGCGGTCCGTGCGCGTCGCGCGGGACGCGACCCGCGTGGCCGTGGTGTCGTCCGGGTCCGACGGCGTGCGGGTCGACGTGGCCTCGGTGGTGCGCGACGACTCCGGGACGCCCCAGGTGCTCGGCGAGGCCTCGCGCACGGGCGTGACGCTCACCGACGCGACGCGGGTGGTCTGGGTCGACGAGTCGACGCTCGGCGTGCTCGGGCGGTCCGGCAGCACCACCACCGCCGTCTACCACCTGGTCCCGCTCGCCGGGGAGGTGCAGACGCGCCCGGCGCTCGCGGACGCGGTGGACATCGCCGGCGGGAAGGGCGACAGCGCGCTGTACCTGGCGACGGCCGAGGGCGAGCTGTTCGCGCGTGCGGGGTCGAGCTGGGCCTCGGTCGGGACGGACGTGCGGGACCCGTCCTTCGCGGGCTGAGCGGGCTGGACGGGCGGTCCGGGCCGCGGGGAGCCGGGTCGTGCCCGGGCGCCGGGACGACCACAGGCGCCGTCCGCGCGCGGCCGGTGCCGCCGCTGGGGACGCGGGGCGCGCTCGTCCGCACCGCCGCGCGAGGGTGGTCGGGTGCCCGTCACCACCGCGCGGGGCGGCCCGCTCGCCCGCGCCGCCCGCGAGGTCCTCGACCTCGTCCTCCCCGTCACGTGCGCCGGGTGCGGCCTCCCGGGCCGGCCGCTGTGCCCCGTGTGCCTCCACGCGTTCGCCGGGCCGCCGCGGCGGTGCGAGCACGCGGCGGGGCGGCTGGACCGGATGGACGGCACCACCGTGCCCGCGTGGGCGCTCGCGGAGAACGACGGCGCCGTGCGGCGGGCGGTCGTCGGCTGGAAGGACCGGGGGCGTGCGGACGTGACGCCGTGGTTCGGGGCCGTGCTGCGCCGGGCGGGCCCGGCGGTGCGACGTGCGCTCGCGGGCGCGTCGGCCGACGGCGCGCCGGTGCCGCTGCTGGTCGTGCCGGCGCCGGCGTCGCCCCGGGGCCGGGCGCGCCGCGGCGAGGACCTCGTGGGGGCGCTG